>AMGN01000013.1 GCA_000309865.1 Methanobacterium sp. Maddingley MBC34
TTTATGTTGAAGGAATAGTAAATTTAGATATTTGTTTATGATTAAATGAAATATAACCCAATAGAATATATTTTTAAATATATTGAGTATTAAGATAAAATAATCATTTCAATTTTATAGAATCAATATTGATTTAATGAAGACTCGATTCATTATAAATCGTTTATAGAGGTATCCAAATGAACTGGAAAGATAAAAACGTGCTTATAACAGGAATAGGTGGATTTGCCGGATCTTATCTTGCTAAAGAACTTATTAGTAGAGAAACTAATGTTTATGGATTAATTCGAAGAAGAGCCGATGGTACAATAGCTAAAAACATTATCGACCGAGGTATAGCTGGTGAAGTAAACCTTATTGAAGGAGACCTTACTGATGTAACATCCCTTGCCGATGCCCTGGATCATTCCCAGCCTGATTACATTTTTCACCTTGCAGCCCAGTCTTTTGTGGAAAGATCATTCCATAATTCTCAGGAAACCCAGAACATTAACTGCATGGGGACTGCCAATCTCCTGGAAACCGTGCGGGTCAAAGATTCAGACTCAAAAATTGTCTTCGCAGGATCCAGTGAAGAATATGGGTTAGTTCTCTCATCCCAGGAACAGTATGAAAATGCTAAAAAAGATTATGGAACCATATTCCCTGAACCTGAAAATATTCCAGAAGTGCCGATAAATGAAACCAATCCCTTAAGGCCAATGTCTCCTTATGCTGTGTCTAAAGTTTATGGAGATTACTTGATGCGAAATTATTATCATTCTTATGGTGTAGATGCCGTTGTTTCTCGAGCTTTTAACCATGAAGGAGCAGGAAGGGGAATAATGTTCGTTACTTCTGTGGTAACCAATCAGATTATGAAACTAAAATTCGGTGAAATAGACCGTATTGTAATTGGAAACCTAAACGCCCTCCGGGACTGGTCACATGTTAAGGACATAGTTAATGGATACCTTTTACTTGCTGAAAAAGGGCAGGGAGGTGAAGTTTACAACCAGGGTTCCATGCGCACCAATTCCGTTTTGAGTTATATTCTCCTTGGATTAGAGGAAGCTGGTTGGGATGTGAATAAAATTGAAGCAGCCAATGGTGGTAAAGAAATCCAGGATCCAACTGAATCTGATGAAAGCCCGATATTTGGTATTAAATTCCCTAAAACAAAGGTTGACCAGTTAATTTTAGAGGGAGAACTGGAATATACCATTGAGGATAAGGGAATCAAAGTGGATACCCAACAGGGAGATGTGATGGTTGAGTTTAACCCTGACCGTTTCAGGCCAGCTGAAGTACCCATCCTACTGGCTGATACTAATAAAATCCAAAAATTAGGTGCTAAGATAGAATATAGTTTAAATAACATCTTAAACGATCAGTTGAATTATTTTTTGAAAAAAGAAAATAGAAGTCTCTAATTTTGGATTTTATATTAATTAGTAGCCAGCATAGTTTATATTATGAAATATAAACTATTATTTTAATTTTATTTCATACAAAAAATTTTATTTCATTAAATTTAGGTGGATTTATCAATGAGTAATGTAAGGATAATGGCAAAGAATACAACTGTACTTTTTGTCTCCCAACTTTTAACATATGTAATAGGTTTTTTTGTCACAATCTATTCAGCTCGTTACTTAGGTGTCGAAGGTTATGGGATCCTGTCCTATGCTCTTGCTTTAGGTGGAATATTAATTGTTTTTACAGAACTAGGATTATCTACATTATCTATTCGAGAAATCTCAAGGGATAAAAGCCTTGCACAAAAATACACATCCAACATATTGGTAATAAAAGTAGTACTATCCCTGATTACTATATTGGCGACTTTTGTAATTGTAAATGTGATGAACTACCCTCAGAATACTGCTTATATCATTTACATTATCATGGGTTCTTATGTAATAAACGCATTTACTACAATTCTTTCGTCACTTTCCCAGGCCTACGAAAAAATGGAATACCTCTCTTTAGGATCCATCCTAAACAGTATTATTATGCTGATGGGAGTTTTACTGGTAACACACTATCAACTGGGCATAGTGATATTTGCATCCATCTATTTATTCGATAACCTAATCTGTTTAATTTATTGGATTATAATTTCAGCTTGGAAATTCATTTTACCAAAAATAGAATTTGACTGGAATTTTTCAAAAATTACCATGAAAGAATCAATTCCATTTGCTATTACAGGTATATTCGCATTAATTGCCTTTAGAATAGACACAGTAATGTTATCCTTACTTTCAGGAGATGTTGCTGTAGGTTTTTACACAGCAGCTTATAAATTAATGGAAGTAATGATTTTCATTCCTGCTGTTTATGTAACATCTATATATCCTATTTTCTCAAGATTTCATGTCTCATCCAGGGATATTCTGAAATTTTCGTACGAAAAATCTTTCCAGTACATGATTATACTATCCCTACCAATTGCAGTGGGAACAACCTTACTTGCTGATGAAATTATACTGTTAATTTATCAATCAGGATTTGCTGCGTCGATAGTAGCCCTTCAAATTGTAATCTGGGCCATCCCATTAATATTCTTTAACAATGTATTAGCCACATCTATGGCATCCATAAACAAACAGAGAGATGCCATGAAAATTGTATTCTTCGCAATGATATTCAACATAATTATGAATTTAATATTCATTCCATTGTATGGATTCATGGCAGCTGCTTGCGTTACAGTGTTGACGGAACTCTTCACATTTACATTCTATGCCCGTAACATGTCCAGATACGGTTTTAAAATACATTTAACAAAAATTTTGTCAAAACCAGTGATTGCAAGTTTAGTTATGGGGATATTCATAACGTTAATAAATTTAAACCTTTTCCTGGAGATTTTCATCTCGGTAATCATTTATTTCGGAGTTTTATTCTTATTAAAAACTTTTAAAGAGGAAGATTTTGATTTAATAAAACAAATGAAAAACAAAGAGTAAAAAAACCGCGCAAACTTCTTAAAAATGTTAATTCATAATAATTTTAAAAGTTTATATAAATGGTGAATAAAGGGGATCCTATTTGAACTCAGTAATATCCTGGCATTATTTAAAATTACTATTTAACAAATAGCATATAATATCCTGATTTTCTCATATTAAAAAATCACACCAACCCGCAAATAATTGCTTTTAATTTCCCTCCCTAGAACAAATTAATTACTTGAATCAAAAGTATATAACGTATATTCTCTTAAAAACATAAAGTAAAAACATTAAGCGAAAACTTTAAAAGATTCTTATTCTAAAGATACTATAGTTATCACTAAGGATATTTTAGTCTTTAATGGTCATTAAAACATTGTAAAAGAATGTATTGATGTGATGATTAGTATTACTCTTGATAGGAATTGCAACAATTATTAATAAAAGAGTAACACGATTAACATTAGTTTCGGATTGAAATTAAGCCACCAAGTAAAAACATTTATATTATAAAGGAGACCACCTATTTATCATGATTATTCATGCTAATGTGTTCAGTTATGTTATTGCCCTGGCTGCAGCATTGATACTTAGCCTGGTTTTAAGGCTTCCCTTACTTCCTGAAAAACCTATGAGACAATCCTGGACCATCAGTGCTGTATTCCCAACTGCAGTATTGGCTATTGGGTTTTATGCCATGTTATGTGAGTTAGGTTATCAGGGATATATTGTGGCATTAATCACCGGGATCATCACTGCTTTATTTGCCAAATTTATTTTAGAAAAAGTAGTACCCACACCAGAATCAGATAAGGTGGAGGAGGAAGGGTCCCATGAATGAAATTTTAGGAATAGTGATTGCTGCTGTTATCTCGTGGCTAAATTTTGTACTGATAGATACCTGGATGGGACTTCCAGAAGGACCTGGAGTTAAGGGTGCTGATGTAATCGGTAGATCAATTAAGGAAAGAGGCGGGGATTTGGCAGGAGGATTCTTCCAGGGAAACATTGTTTGTTCACCTGATGCATCAGCCGGAACTTTACTAGCCTCAATTGGTTGTTATGCCATCGGAACTCCAGAAGGAGGATTAATAGCTGCAGTACTGGTATACTTTGGTAACCGGTTATGTGCAGACCCAGGATACGCAGGAACCACTGGGGCACTAAGCATCACGGTTATAATATTCTTAACCTCATTAATTGGATTTAAAACCGAATACTTCATTATAGGTATGGTACTGGCTATTGTAACCATACAGGGATTATATCACCCTGGAGCATCACGTCTTTTAGGGAAAATAGCCGAGAAAATGGGGAGACATACCAAGTTAACCTAAGGTGCAAATCATGTTAATTGAAATATTAGGCATAATAGTAGTACTCATGGCACTGCGCACACTGGTAGCTCAGAACCGTTCAGAACGTTTACTTTACCTTAACGTTATTGGTTTCAGCATGTCTGCAATCATTGCCTTATACATACAGACACCCTTCGGAGCAATAATAGCCATCACATTCTTTATAACATCCACCCTAAGCTCCAATGCCATTGCTTACTCTCTGGGAAGGGTGAAAGAAGAGATCCTGGTGAAATAAAATGTACCTTGACTTTGTAAACTTAACCACTGTATCGGCAGCACTTGCCCTTATTGGCACTGCCGGGATCATAGCCCTTCCAAAGCCCCTGGATAAAGTGATCATGTTTGCACTCCTCCAGGGAGGGTTCATAGGAATGATCATAGCTGCAAAATACCTGGACGTGGCCATGGCTGCAGCCATCTTTGACCCAATTTCCATTATTATCCTATTAATCGGAATCATCAAATTAAATGAAGTCCGAAAGAAAAAAGAAGAATCCCAGGAGGAAGGGAACCTTGCTTGATATTTATATATGGTTCTACACAGGAGTGGCACTTACCATCCTTGGGGGCGTTGCTACGGCCATAGGCCCCGGAGTTAAAGACCCCATTGTAAGGACCTTAAACACTGAAATTGCTGCAGTTGGTGTTTCACTCATATTTTTAACCTATAACCACACCATTGCCCTTTTAACCTACATTGCAGCCACCACCATCATTACCATGATCCTATTACGGGCTATTGTCAGATTAGAAGAAGTGGGGGCCAAATTATGATTAGTATAGGTCGACTTTGGAATGCACTGGCCAATCCTAAGAGAATTCCACGATTATTCTCAGTGATCCTGGGAGTTTTACTACTGGCCGGTTTCCTGGTACCCATGGGACTTAATGACAATCAACTGTACCCCAGACCCGCACCTCAATTACAGATAGACGAACAGGACCCCCTGGCACCTTACGATCGTGGCGGAAGCCCCCTGACAGCACCAGGAATCGTGAAATCACAGTACCCTCAATTCTCACCAGAATCCGGAATGGTAACTGGTTATTTATCCCCTATCGCCATATCCGTCAGCAACACTACCCTTTACTATGGTACATCCATATATTCATCTCCAGGAGGATTAATAGATGAAATATTATACTATTCAAGGGGATTCGACACAGTCCTGGAGTCCAGCATACTTATGATGGCCTTTGTAATTGCATCATGGGTGGCACTCAACTTCACCATGAAAAGGAGGGAAGATGAATGAGCGCATCTGTACTGGTTCCCAGCGTTGTATCCCCCATTGTGGTGTCACTTTACATTCCTGCAATATTCACCGGATTAATTGTAGGATTAATCGGACTTTTAGCCATATCCTACCAGAAAAACGATTTAAGCGCACTGATACTCACGGATATAGTGGGAATAGGAATGCTGATCATGGTGGCAGCAGTGGGAACAGATCTGGCTGAATCACTCATACTACCGGGACTGGTGGTTGAACTTGCCGAAATCCTGGCTATCTCCGAAATCTTAATGAGTAGAGAAATACGAAAACAGGGCAAAGATGTTGATCTTATCCCATTACCCATGAAAATGGACATGGAAATATTAACCACTGCCCCTAATTTCCTGGCAGTTATATTAATAGCATACGGCGCTTTCCTCACTGGATTTACAGGAGGTGCAGTTGCTGGTGGCGGTATATTAATATATGTACTGTCCAGAAGAGTACGTGGAGTTCCAGCTGATATCTGGGAAGGTGTTGCAGGAGTATCAGGTATTGCATGGTGCTTATGGTTAGTAGGATTTGTAATATTCTTTGTATTCCCCCAGTTCTGGCTCCTGGCATTGTTCCTGGCAGCATTCGGTGTGTTTATCAAAGTAACATTTAAAATGGGCCTTATAGGAGTTATTGGCCGTGAAGAATTCAAAAAGGAGTAGTAGGAGATAAATAAAATGGATATCATTATACTGGGCCAACAATTACTGGGATACATCCCTCTGGGAGATATTGTCCTTTACATGGCTCCCCTCAACCTGTTCATGTTCGCCGGTGCACTGGCCTTCACTACTCTCATTGCCATCAGCAAGACAGAAACCCAGGTTGAAGCAGAATTCGGGACCCTTAAAGACAAAGGTGTGACCGTAGATAAAAAAGAATTCAAAATTCGCAGGTTCCTGGCCATAGTTTGTGGACTGGCCACCGCCGGTGCAATGATCACTGGAGACGTATTTGATTTCACCCTGTTTGTCTGTCTAATAGGTATTGTTAACATAGGAATAGTAGCTGCCGTGAAACAGGTGGACGTCTTAGATGCTGCCTTCCAGTACGGTCTGGTGGCTATGATTGCCACTTTACCCCTCTTTGGAGGGGCGGCGTTGATCCTGGCAGCAACCGGAACTATCAGCCTACTGGAAATTGTGAACATACCCACCACTGCCATGATGGTTTTTGGTTCTCTCCTCCTATTTTTAGGAGTTGCTGGTGAAACTGGTGTGGCACCATTTTATGCCACTAAAGCAGAGATGTTCCGTACTCCAGGATCACCATTCCTTTTAATAATACACCTAAGCTCACTGCTGGTAATTGTTAGAGTTATTGAAATACTCCTAATCATAAACAAACCATTCTAAAGAATGGAAATATTCAAAAAAGATGACAAAAAATGAGTTAAAAATCAACTGGTCAAATTCTAAACTGGTAAAAAATTATCAATTCATGGAAAAAAACATCTAAACTGGTGAAATAATGGATAAACTGAAGGTAGCAAGTTATTTAATATTTATAATCTCGGTGGCAGGAATAGTATATGCTCTCCTGTTCAATCCACCCAACTGGGTGGTTTATGGAATTTCCATTATATTCATACCTGCAGGAATACTATCCTTTGGACTGATAGTAATGGCCAGGGGCCCTAAGGATGATGAAGAAGACAAGACCAGAGAACCATTTATAGGATATTAACCCAAATTATAGGATATTAACCCATAGTAGAATATTAAACCCCTTTATAAATGATATCATTGACTAAAATATCAGGACTAACTAATCGGTGATCATATTGAACTTAATGGCAAACATTCTGTTAAACGTTCTCATCGCATTTCTGGTGGGAAGTGTCCTTTTCGGACTGCAGAGGAAGATAATGGCCAGGATACAAATGAGGCCAGGGCCACCCATCATCCAGCACCTCTTACACACCTTAAAATTCTTCATTAAAGAATCTTCATTCCCTCAAACAGCTGCAATGCCATTTTACATAGCTATAACAGCCATGTTATGTGTTATATGGGTGGCAGCAGTCATAGTGGGTCCAGTGACTGAAGGGTCACTTCTATTAATATTTGCCATTTATGCCATCCACAAGATCGTGGAACACAATGCAGGATCCTCTTCAGGATCCCCTTATGGTAAGTTAAGTTGTGTAAGGGCAGTTTTCTCAGCAGCAGCCGAGGTACCACTGTTTGCAGTTTTAATCATAATTTACTTTAAAACCGGGACCATGACCCTGAGTAGCATTGTCAGTTTCCAGGCTGCCAGCGGACCCCTTATATACAGTATACCTTTAGCCGCTGCCATGTTCTTCGTTTTAATACTTTCTAAAGCACCTTACTCTCCCTTCGCCATAACCAAGGGTAAAGATATCATTTCAGGATACGAAACTGAACACTTCGGATTGCTCCGTGGTTACCTGATGATGTCAGAGTCAATTGCATGGTATATGCTTTTATGGGTGTTTTTAACAGTATTTATTGGTGGATTAAGTCCACTTTGGTATCTAGTGGGTATGGTCCTCATGTCTGCAATTGTGGCCCTTATAAATGCCACTACCCCTATCTTAAACCCCAATCATTCCATAATGATGCAGGTTAGCTTTGCAATAATTGGAATCGTAGGTTCCTTTGCACTTTTACTATATTAACAGGAGAAACATCCGCCCCCTATTGAACGGAAAAACACTTCTACTACACAACAGGAGAAACAAAAAAATGGAAATGCAAGAAAAAGACACACTATTCCTCATGACCCTGGCAGCCTTTGGTGCTGTTTTGGCCAGCGGTTTGGCCGCATTTTTACAGTGGATTGTAGTTTTACCACTCACCATAGCAGTTTTTCTCTTAATGATTCTCACTTACTTACTTCACAGTAAAGGAGCCATTCACTTCTCAGAGAATGCTGAGAAATGGGCCATGATCCTAACTCTCCTGGTGTTCATAGCCGCATTTATATACCTTTACCGGCCTGTTTAAATGGTGATTAAATGAATGAAACAATTTACTTACTTTACATACTTTCCTTTGTAGTGGGATCCATAGTGGGACTGGTGGCAAGTTACCGGAAATACAAGGCACCCTATGCCATTGGAAAGCTTGATGCCCTAGCTGTGGTGCTGGCTGTTATAGGCTGGACACTGGCCATTAACAGCGCACTAATCACTTTCATACCTTATTACATCACTATAACCATAGGCGTGTTCCTCCTGGCAATGGTGCTAGGGATGAGACCAGGTTATGGTCGTAACGAGACATTTATCGGCATTATAGTTGCCGGAGTCATCTGGATTATAAGGACGGTGATCCTTTGAGCAAAGAGGATACAGAAAAAACTGGTGACATATCCAGTTTGGATGAAGATGATATACTGCGCATCATGAAGATGCGAATTGTTGAAAGTTACCGCTGGAAACTGGATATAGTTGAACCTATCTCCAAGGAACTGGGAATTTCAGAAGATGAACTGGAAGAAATATTAATCAGAAGGTTGGATATGGCCAGTTTAGAGGCCTTACACCCGCGCTATGAATCATCAAGGCATCACTGTATAAAAGAAAAACTGCACTCTGACTTGAGATTATGCTGGTTATCAGATGCTATGAACATATTATCTGAAGAAGAAACTGAAGAAATTAAGAATAAAATTGCTGCTGAAATATTAACAGAAGGTAAATCTTACCAGGAAGCCTTAGAAGACGGTAGGAAAGATTTACTGAAATATCTAATGAGATAAGTCGAGGTAAATCAATGTTAGATGCCCTTAAAGATGTTGTAAGGAAAAGTTCAATTCACGTATGCCTTATTAACACTGGAGGATGTAACGGCTGTGACATCGAAGTGGTGGCACTCTTATCACCCCGCTACGATTTAGAACAGTACGGTATCTACGTCCATAACAACCCCAGGGAAGCCGATGTAATACTGGTAACCGGGGCCATGTCTGAACAGTGGAAAAAGAACCTGCAAAGAATTTACGCTAAAGCCCCAGAACCCAAGATAGTGGTGGCAATAGGAAACTGTCCCTTAACAGGGGATGTTTTCAACCAGGAAGGATGCAAAATATACGCCCCTGTATCTGATTTCATTCCAGTGGATGCTGAAATACCTGGATGCCCACCCAGACCAACGGAGATATTAGCTGCTATTTTAGCTGTGGGCCCTGATGCCATAGCAGCCAAAGGGAGGCAAAAAGAATGATACTTCCAATTGGGCCCATACATCCCGCACTTAAAGAACCAGTACGCCTCAAACTCAAAACTAGAGGAGAAAAGGTCATAAGTGCCGAAATAGATTATGGGTACGTTCATAGAGGAATAGAAAAAGTAATGGAAGGTAAAACCTGGCAGAAAGGAATATTCCTCTCAGAGAGAGTTTGTGGGATCTGTTCTTACATCCACACCCAGACCTTTGCCGAGACCTTTGAGAAGATAGCAGGAGAACGTGCACCTCTGAGGGCACAGTACCTGCGGGTTTTAACCAATGAATTAGACCGGATCCAGAGCCACCTTCTGGCCAACTCAACCTTCTTCAAAGCTGTTGAACACGAAACCCTGTTCATGTACATGTTATATCTCCGGGAGCCCGTGATGGATGCCATAGAACTGTTAACCGGTAACCGGGTAAATATGGGCTGGAACGTGGTGGGGGGCGTTAAAATGGATGCCAAAGAAACCCATCTTAACCAGATAAAGGAAATCATAACCAAGCTGGAATTAGAATACGATAGATATGTGGCGATGTATGAGGAAGGGCCAATTTTAAGTCTTAGGTGTAGAGATGTGGGTAAAATGAGTCGTGACGATGCCATAACTGGACGTGCAGTTGGACCCATTGGAAGGGCTTCCGGTCTGAAACACGACCTCAGAGAAGATCATCACACCTACCAGGATCACTTTGACTGGAATGTTATCTGGAGGAAAGATGGTGACAACTTCGCTCGGAACATGAACCGTTTTGATGAAGTTAGAGAGTCTATTAAACTCATTAACCAGGTCATTGAAAATATTCCTGAGGGAGATGTGCGTAAAAAGATTAACATACCCGCAGGATATGCAGAGTGGAGGAATGAAGCTCCCCGTGGTGAAGTCACTTACATGATTGAAACCAATGGTAATCTTATAAACAATATTTCAATTCGAACTCCCAGTATCATGAACATTGATGTATGTGCAAGGTACATGTTGAATGATGTTGCTACAGTGGCTGATGCAGTTGCTACCTATGCTAGTGTCGACCCCTGCGTTGCCTGCACCGAAAGAGTAGTGATCACAGATGAAAGTGGGAAAAAGAAGGAGTTTGATGGGCTTCACACTGTTAAATACCTCAAGTAATTTTTTAAACGAAATAAATGAATTGAAATAAATGAATCTTAAAACATTTAATAAATCTTTAAACAGTTGATGCATCATGTCATCGGTAATCTGGTATATTTACGAGTTCGCCCGAAAATCCTGGGCTGAAAATTTTGCAGTGGCCAAGACCAACCCTGAAATAGTGGAAGCGCCCGATCGTTTCCGTGACTTCCCTCAGGTCATCCCAGAAAACTGCATAGCCTGCGGTGCATGCACTGCAGCGTGCCCCGCCCCCCAAGCCATTAAACTCGTGAGGAGTGAAGACACTGCAGACGAAGAAGGGCAAACTTATCCTGTAATCAACAACCGCGGATGCATCCGCTGTGGATTCTGTGCGGAGGTCTGTCCCACTGACCCTAAAACAATTACCTGTGGTGAAAACCATCTCATTAGAGAAGAATTCACCATCCTTCCTGCTGAAATAATGTACGTAATCGATGATTATCTCTGCATTCGCTGCAAAAAATGCATGAATGCCTGTCCGGTCTATGGAGCAATTTACGAAGAAAACAACAAGATCATCGTTGATCAGTCAGTATGTATTAGCTGTGGGGAATGTTTGAAGAGTTGCCCAGTAAAAGGTGCAGTTAAAGGTATTTACATCTCCAATGTTCAGGAACAAAAAAACATCATCAATCTTATTGTTAACACCTTAGAAGAACGTATTGAAGCTGAAAGAGATAATATAACTCATTTATCAGACACTGAAGTCTTTAAAATGGATTATCCCATCGCTGATCTGGTAGAAGGTGCCCGATCCATACTGGCCAACGATGATATGATCCTGGATACCTTCCAGAAAATCACTGACAGGCTGAAGTTACGTATCATAACCTGGGACGAGGAAAAATGTAAAAAATGCCGTTTATGTGTTGATGAATGCCCATCAGGGGCCATAAGTTATGATGAAACTGAAGATGTAATCAAACGGGATACCAAAAAGTGTCTCCGTTGCAGCACCTGTTATCAGACCTGCCCTTTCGGAGTTGCAGGCTACTTTATAGCCAGATTCTTACTCGATCCACCATCACTGGAAGATGGAGTTATCCATATCACAATTAAGGCATCACAGTTACCTGTAGGAGCTGATTAAAAATGCCCACTACAACAGATAAATCCGGAAAATCAGATAAACTTAAAAAAATTTATAAACCACTCCGTGATGTGGAAGTGGAATATGATATAGATCATGAAAAATGTACCATCTGCACAGAAAAACCCTGCCTAACAGCCTGTCCAGTGGATGCGGTCCATGAAAATCACATTAACAATCACATAGAAATTGATGATAAATGCTTCGGATGTGTACTGTGCAGAAATGCCTGTCCCTACGATGCCATTCATATGGAAACAACCCTCTCCAAACCACGTAGAGAGAATGTTCCCAACATAAACACCAAACTCTGCCGACAGTGCGGAGCATGCGTGGACGCCTGCCGTATGGGTGCAATTCACCTTGTATCTTCCGGTACAGAGGAAGCACACAGTGTAATTGATGAAGATAAATGTGTACGCTGTGGCTACTGTTCCCGGGTATGTCCCACTGAAGCAATAAAGTACGGTGAGATCCTCCCCCGCTCAGTGGTGGGTGGAAAGGCCATTGTGGTGAACCAGAAAAAATGTATTGGTTGCATGACTTGCACCCGTGTATGTCCTTCCAAAGGAGCTATTAACGTTGGCAAGATGAATAAACTGCCCTATATAAATCCATCTTACTGTGCCCGGTGTGAAGAGTGTATGAATGTCTGTCCGTCTACTTCAATCAGATATTCATCCCGTAAAAGAGCATATGAAGGTTATCAAAAGATAAAAACCATGGAAATCGTTTCTGAACTCATGGAAAAAGAAAGTGAGAAACTGGCCCGTGAAACAGTAAAGATAGATTCCATCCTTAACAAGGTCACCCGTGAGGTAAGTTACAGCCACAGCGAAGATGAATTCACCCAGGATGTTACTCAACTGGTTACTGATGAAATCAAAGCACTGGTTGGTGGAGATCTTGAAATTGAAGATCTTAAAGAGATCATACGGGCTACTAACCCCCACCGGGAGATATTGGTGGATGAAGACACCTGTATTGGTTGTGGTGCATGTATAAAAGAGTGTCCTGTGGATTGTATAGAATTGGAAATGCCTTCACCGGTACATATTGGGGATGGGTGTGTTTACTGTGGTAAGTGTGTGGAAACCTGCCCATTTGAGTCCATTTCACTCAAGGAAGAATCCTTCCAGGTGGAAGATGGTCGTGTTCTCTTCAAAAGACATAACATAACAGGACCATCCTCTGGAGAGGTTCTCATTGATACTTCGGCATGTCAAAGGTGTGGTGTGTGTGTTAACAAATGCCCGGTTGATGCTATGACCATGGAAAATGACCAGGTCACAGTAAACACTGATGAATGCATATTCTGCGGAGAATGCCAGGCAATTTGCCCCACGAAAGCCATTAAACTGGATCATAATGATTGAAATTAGTAAAAGACCTAATTTCTTTAATTTTTAAATGGAGTTCATTTTATTTTCCTTAAAATCATTTCCAAAAGTAAATCTCTTAAAAATGACCCTACCTTAATCTTTTTATAAAAATAATTTTAAACATGTAAATGTAATCATTAAACATGTAATTGATTTTAAACGTCCAAAGGAGGATGTAAATTGTTAGGTAAGAAATTCTTTGTTTCTGATTGTGAAGGACCCATCTCAGTTAATGACAATGCTTTTGAACTGGCAGGTCATTTCATTGAAGATGGGGAAAAGTTTTTCCAGATCATCAGTCATTACGATGATATTTTAGTAGATGAAATAAAACGACCCGATTACAATGCAGGGAATACTTTAAAACTCATATTACCCTTCTTAAAGGCATATGGTGCTACTAATCTCAATATGAGGGAGTTTTCATCAAAAAATGTTCTCCTTATTCCAGGAGCCAGGGCTACCCTGGGATTGTTGCAGTTTATCATGCCATCTTACATTGTCAGTACCAGTTACGAACCATACATCCAGGCACTATGTGATTTAACAAATTTTTCCTTTAATAAGTGTTACTGTACCCGTCTGGATCTGGACAGTCACCCTCTGAGTGAGGAAGAAAAAGATAAGCTGAAAGAATTCCGCTTTTCAATTATATCAGACCCTGAATTTGATAATCTGGAACGTATATTCTGGGAAGAAATTCCAGGAATGGAAATTGGTTCACTCATTAAAGAAATAAAACCAGTTGGTGGTGAAGCCAAGAAAGAAGCAATTCTGGATATTATGGGGAAAAATAATTACCAGGCATGTGATCTGATGTATGTGGGAGATAGTATAACTGATGTAGAACCACTACAATATGCCAAAGAAAATGGAGGAATCGCAGTATCATTTAATGGTAATGAATTCGCTCTTGATAATGCATCAATTGCCGTTATATCCGATAATACCGTAATTACATCTACAATTGCAGATCTGTTCAATAGATACGACAGAGAAATGGTACTGGAATTTGCTGCTTCCTTTAAGAAGAATCCAGAGAAAGCAGTGAAAGATCATCCAGTAAACCCTCAATTGGCTTATAAACTAGCTGAAACCAACACCAGACTGGAAATTATAACTGAAGACAATCTGGAAGAACTTAAAGAGGATAGCTGTAAGTTCCGCAAAGAAATTAGAGGAGAATCTATCGGAGGACTGGGTTAAATGACCAGTACAAAAAATAAAATCGAAGATACCTATGCCGAGGCCTTCAACGGTATCTGCTGCAGGGTTATTGTCACTGCCGATGATGATCTGACCCTACAGAGGGCGGCCTACGATGCTACCAGCACACCCGGAACCGTGATTGGTCGGGTGGAAGGAGGAATTGAGGGATGGTTAAATGAAGACCAGACCCCTGACCAGAGGAAAGGAGCAATTCTCCAGTTCTGGTACAACACCACCGACATTGAAAAGTTCCAGGTGGAATTATCCTACCGTATAAGGCAGGACATCCTGGTAAAACCATTCACCTCTGTATTTGATGCATCCATCAACCCCTCCGGCTATATTGACACCATGAAATATGTTGGTCACTGCGGTGATGGATACGAATGGGAAGAAGAATTATATGGCAGGCACATGATTGTAGTGCCCATAGCCATACCCGACTTTCTCATTGAACGCGAATTAGGATATATGGAAGGAATCATGGGTGCAAATTTCTGGTATTACTCCCGTAGTAAGGAAGCAGTTTTGAATGGGGGTAGAACAGCTCTGAAGGCAATTGAAAATGTGGAAGGAGTGATAACCCCATTTGATATATGTTCTGCAGCTTCCAAACCCGAGACTAACTACCCCTGGATTGGACCCACCACCAATCACCCTTATTGCCCTACACTGCAGAACATATTGGGAGGTGAATCACAAGTACCGGAGGGTGTTAATTACATTCCAGAAATAGTATTAAACGGACTAAGTCTTGAAAGTCTTAAAAAAGCCATGAAAATAGGGATCGAAGTCCTGCTGAATTATGAGGACGTCCTGGGAATATCCGCTGGTAATTATAAGGGTAAACTGGGAGATCACCAGATACATTTGAAGGATTTATTCCCGTAAAACTTAAAATTCTCGTAAAAAACTAAATTCTCTTAAAACTAAAATTAATTTGGTTAAAATAAGACTAAACTAAGTTAAAATAAGATTAGATAAAAATTAACATAAAAAGTAGAATATAAATAGATAATATAAAATTGACAATTGGATGTGATGTTATTTCCATTATACTGGATGCAGTGGGATTCGGAGCACTGAACCTGGACAGACTCTACCGGGTTAATAAGATAGCTGGAGAAGATGAAGAGGCATATATTACCAACGTCCACGAAAGCTGCGGGGGATCAGCAGCCAACACTATAATAGGACTGGCCAGACTTGGACTTTCAACTGGTTTTTTAGGTAAAGTGGCCCGGGACCGGCCAGGACAGTTACTCCTGGAAAACCTTGAAAATGAAGGTGTTGATACTGGAGGAGTTATTAAAAAAAACAACGGCCGCAGTGGAACTGTCCAGGGATTCGTGGACCTTGAAGGTCAACGAGCATTATACGTTGATCCTGGAGTAAATGATGATATTAAATCAAAGGAGATCAACCTGGAATACATAGCCAGTACACGACTCATTCACCTCACCTCATTTGTAGGTAAATCAATCCAGGTTCAAAAAGAGTTTTTAGAATCAATTCCAGAATGTGTAACCGTCAGCATGGACCCGGGGATGATCTACGCAGAAAAAGGCATTAAAACCCTGGAGAAGTTACTGGAGCGAACTGATATTTTACTTTTAAACCAGAAAGAACTGGAAATACTGATGCCACACCAGGTAAAAGAAGAGGATAAAATGAAAGCCCTTCTTGATTTTGGACTGGAAATACTGGTAGTTAAACAGGGACAAAATGGGTGTACCGTTACTGATGGTGATGAACTTTATTGTTTGGATGCGTTTAAGGTGAATTGTCAGGACACCACCGGTGCAGGGGATGCATTTAACACCGGATTCCTCTACGGATACTTAACTGGTAAAAGTATCAAAAGATCAGCCAACATGGGTAACTACGTAGCATCATACTGTGTGAAGATGCCCGGGGCCATCAGTGGACTTCCATTCTTATCACAGATAATATCCAAGTATCCCGATAAAATGCATTGATTAAGATAAGATAGGTTGATTAAAAGTAATCATTAAAATTAAATTGAATAGTATCCTTTAAAAAATTTGGATATAAATAAAATTATTAATTGAACTGTATCTTAAAAAAATTTAGATATAACTTAATTAGATGTTATTATAATACTATAAATCAGGGAAAGAAATAAACTAACCAGTAGTATAATACCCACAGTTAGTGAATTATATGACGGTGTTAAGATGGATGTAACATTCAAAAAGAAAAAAGAGGTACTGGAGGGAGAGGTTGCCCTTAAATCCCGGGACATGGAAGATAGTCAGGAAGGGTTTAAAGGAGAAATCGAAGATTGTGCCTTCGAAGATGAATTCATAACTATCTCTCCAGAATGTGTCCGGTGCAATTTGTGTGTGGAGGAATGTCCAGTTAATGCTATCAGTGACTCCACATTCTCACGACCGGCCAGAATTCTGGAGGGCTGTGTGAAATGTGAAATCTGCGCCCAGACCTGCCCCGTGAAATGTATACATGTCATTGAAAGCACATCAACTGTCCAGGATGATGTTAAATTTCATCTGAAGGATGTTAAGATACCCCATCGTAAACTGCGCATGGAATCAATTGAAGTAGATCCAGATAAATGTGATTCATGTTCTACTTGTATTAAATTCTGCCCCACTGAAGCCATAACTGTTAGTGAGGGAGAAACTGCCCAGATTAACCCTGAAGCATGTGTGGGTTGCGGTGCCTGTGCTAATGTCTGCCCCCAAGGGTCCATTGATCTTGTAAGAGAATTAGGGCCTGTAATAAAAACAAAAGAGCTCCTGGTGGATGATGACACCTGTGTCCAGTGCCAGGTCTGTGAGGAAAACTGTCCAGTTGATGCCATAAAACTTGATGGCGACCGGGTGGTTTTGGATCATGAAAAATGTATTTTATGTGAAGTTTGTTCTACAAAGTGCCCGGTAGGGGCTTTAAAACTGGAGATGGTTTAAGTGAAAGTTAATGAAATGATGGACAAGAATTTTATTGTAGTATCCCCTGAAGATGACCTGGTGGAAGTATCCATCTTAATGGAGAAAAAATTAAGATTCACCACACCTGTAGTAGATAGTCAGAAGAGGCTGGTTGGATGGATCACTTCCCTGGATGTTAACCGTGGTTTCAGGGAAGGTAAAAAAAAGGTTAAAGACGTGATGTACGCCAAAGAAGACATTGTCCATGTCCACGATGATGACCCTGCACGTTTAGCTGTCCTGGAAGCAGGGGAGTATAAAGTTTTTAATATACCGGTGATAAGTGATGATGATGTTGTTGTAGGAGTAGTACGGACTTTTGACATCGTGAAAACCCTTTCCAGCCTTTATGAGGTTAAAGTTTATAAGATTTTCAAAGCAATGGAAGAAGAACTTAAAGGTGTTACCTGGGATGAACTCATGGAAGCATCAGCCATTGTTACCCGCCGCAGGACCGGTAAACGAGTCACTGCTAATGATTACGAGAAAAGAATCAAGAATTCGACCTTTGGTGAAGCCATTTGGGCTACCGGCGGATTGGAAAAATTCTTTGTGGGCCTAATAGCCATCGGAGAACTGGTTATAGCCCGGAAAGTGGCCAAGGCACGGAAATAATTATCTTTTTTATTTCCATTCCCAATTCTTTTTCAAAAACTTTTTTTTCAAACTCTTCTTTAAAAATGACCACTGAACTCATTTTTCATGATAAATGAATATTTCATAGGTATAAAAATTATTTCAAAGATAATATGTATTCCAAGAATTAAATATGAGAAAGATGTGTGATATGAAACATCCATAATGAGATAATATATCTGACATAAACAAGATGTATAACACACTTGTGGACGGTTTAAAGTTAAAGGCAGGAAAAGTTAAAACTAACAAGCCACAATGTGAAGTAATGTGGCCAATATTTTTTTAGAACATATCCACTATATTTTTTAATTTTTAGGAGTTTTCAAAATGTTGGAGAAATTAATAATAGTCCGTTACGGGGAAATTGGGGTTAAAAGCCCCAAAGTCAGAGGAAGATTCGAACGAAAGCTCATAGAGAATATTAATACCCTTATTAAAGATAAAATTGACATTAAACAGGGCAGAATCTTCATTTATCCCCAGGATCTAAATAAAACGATGCAATCTCTACAGAAAATTGTGGGAATCGTTTCATATAGTCCAGCGGTAGTCACCCATACCGACAAGACTTCAATAAAAGAGTTAATTCAAACCTACATTAGAGAACGGGTGAACGAAGGATCTTTCTCATCAAATGATTCATTTGCAGTTAGATGTAGACGGGTGGGAAAACATGAGTTTTCCAGTCAGGAAATGGCTGCATACGCAGGTTCTGCGGTTTATGGAGTAACAGAATCCAAAGTTGATCTTTCAAATCCTGATTTCGAATTATTTGTAGAGGTGAGGGAAGATAAAACCTACATATTCCATGAAAAAATACAGGGACTGGGTGGATTACCCATAGGGACACAGGGAAGAGTTATATGTCTGGTTTCAAGTGGGATTGACTCACCAGTAGCTGCCTTTTTAATGATGAAAAGGGGATGCAGTGTGACCATGCTCAACTTCAACAACCATCCCTACACAACTGAATCCAATGAGAAAATCCTGAAAATGCACCAGAAACTGAAAGAATATTCAGCCGGAGCTAAACTTAACCTTTATCAGGTGGAATATGGTGAATACCTCCACCAGTGCATAGACAAAGCCCCGGAGAGAATGACCTGCGTACTCTGTAAGAATGGAATGTACAGGATAGCCGAGAAACTGGCTAAAAGAGAAAAATGTGTTGCTATTGTGGATGGAAATAGTTTAGGACAGGTAGCATCCCAGACTCTACCCAATATCGTAGCAACCCGTTATTCAACTTCAATGCCTATTTTAAGCCCTCTAATTGGACTGGATAAGGTGGAAATTGAAGATATTGCAAAGAAGATCGGGACCTACAACATATCCATACTACCAGATAGTGGTTGTTCTGCTGTTCCCCGTTATCCTGAAACCAATGCAGAATTACCCCAAGTCATGAAAGCCCTTGAAACCATTGATGCAGAGGATAAATTTAAAAAAGCTTTTTTTTCTGTGAAACTGCTTAAACAATAAACCAGAAAAGTTCATCTTTTTTTTATTATCCCTACTTTTTTTGACGGCTAATGGAATACATCGTCACTGGCTATCAATGGAGGAAAGGTTGAAACTAACAATAAATCAGGAAATATTAAATTATCTTACCAACCCATTATATGGATTGATTCTCAGTTTTAACGAGTATTTTATCCCCAATAGCTATCACCATGTTTTCAGGAACAATAATATCATTTTTAGAACTTCCAAGACTTTCTAAGAATCCTCCACCCCCAACTATGAATGCTTCCATGGTTTTGGTTTGGAAGTTTACTTCCACATCCCTTACTTTGCCAATTACAAGCGCATTAACATCCACAACTTCTTTCCCAATAATTTCTTCTTTTATTTTCATAACACTCATCCCCTCATAACCATATTTATGAACTGATTTTAAAATATTTTCTCTTGTATTGATTTTTGTGTTTGTATATTCCCCAGCTACTGCGAAAATTTTGTCAATACCATTCAAATCCTTTGATACATTTATAAATCTCTTTTCAAGTTCCTCTCCGAACTCATCTTTCGTAGAAAGTTCAAAATCACTTATTAGGTCATCACTTTCATCCAGGAATAGACCAGTTTCACTGGACTCATCAGTGCTCGCTATATGACTTCCATTTAATTTTTCATCTGTTCCTCTGATACTTTCACCACCACCTGAATCATTTTCACTGACTTTAGGTATTTTTTTTTTAATACCTCCATCTTCAACTATTACCGCAGTTCCAGTGGCAGTTACTATAGTTACACTACCTTGTAACCCACCCATAGAAACATAGTCAATTAAAACTTCTACCACTGCATTTGCTCCCATTGATTCTGCATTTTCAAGCATTCGAGATATAGCACCCTTTCTGGCCTCCCCCAAATTCATATCATCCAGTTGAACTGGTTCAATCATCTTTAGAATCTTTAATAACCGTTCTTCAGGTTCTTCTTCTTGTGTTATTGATTCTCCCACAACTAAACCAATATAACTCTTTATTTTTTCCCCGTTTACATTAGGAACAGATACCAAGGGTATGGTTAATTCATCCAGGAAAAAATCATCAATTTGCCTGTCAATCTGATTTGGTTCCGTTTCAAGAGGTTTTAGGATCATTTCAGTGGGAGTTCTCACCAATACCCTAATGATCTTGGTGAATATGCCCGGCACTACTACAAAGAGAATATGGTTGACGAATATGGGAAATGCAGCTTGAATTGTCAGTATTATGGCAATTATAGTAATTAAACTTAAAGTTACGGGTTCTTTGGGGAATATCCAGCCCGGTCCGAACCATCCATACCCATTGATTAAAAAAAACGTGAGCAGAGCGCTGATGGCACCGGTACTCTTACCATATTTTTTAATGGCTATGGTGGTTTCAACCACTCCTGCCAGTAACGGGGATACAATATACATGATATTGAATCCAAAAATTACCAAATTCCAGGCTATACAGATTATTGCTGAAAAGAAACCCAGTGCAGTTCCTAAGAAAATAGCCAACAACGCCCAGCGTTTTTCTATAAAGAAATTTTTATTGGAAATTGGCAAAGCAGGTCACCTTCAAAACTTTAGTTTTCATAAAAATCGATTATTCCTGGAATGAAACTGCAGTTCCCACCACTGTAACCATTATGGTGTTTCCCATGGTACCTCCCAAGTTATGATACGCCACACGAGTCCCAATGATTGCATTAGCACCTTTATCTTGAGCTTTTTCTTCCATACTTTTAAGTGCCAGGTTTCTTGCAGTGGTGAGTTCTTCTTCATATTTAGATGTTCTTCCACCTACCACATCTCTCACCCCGGAGAACAGGTCTTTATACAGATTTGCTCCCAAAAGAGCATCTCCAGTTACTAAACCATAATATTCATTGATTTTTTTCCCTTCAATGTTTGGTGACGTTAAAATCAACATTTTAAAACACCCCTCATCATTTTTTAAATTCAATTGTTTTTGATTTTTTATGACTTCTTTTCTTTAGTATCATCTTCTTCCGCTTCACTGGTCATGAGTAAGGCTAACCAGCGGGTTTCATCATAGTTTTCCAGATACTTTATTACAATCAAGGTCAATGGCACCCCTATTAAAAATCCAGTGGGCCCTAAAATCCAACCCCACACGAATAATGAAACAAATACCACAAAAACTGACATTTGAAGCCCTTTTCCAGTGAGTCTAGGGAAAATATAACTTTCGGCTACTGTATTAATAATAACAAAGAAGAGACCCATAGCAATAGCTCCCCATATCCCATATTTAGCCCAGGCTACTAATACAGGGGGTATGGCGGCTATTATAATTCCAAGATAGGGGATGAATCCCAATGCAAATGTTAGTAACCCCCAGAGAACTGCAAAGTTAATATCAAAGACAAAAAGAATGGCTGAAACACCTATGCCATAAATGAAGTTTACTTTTGCTCTGATTATAAAGTAGGTGATGTTAGCTTCAACAATATCAAATATCTTAGTTAGAGTAGGATTATCAGCACCTAACCCCTTAACAAGTCTTTCTTTTATCAGTGGAAGCTCATAGACCAGGAATATAACTGCAAAAAGAATGAAAGTTCCAGTGGCAATAAGCCCGGCAATATTCTCTATGGGTATATTAGTGACAATGAATTTTATTATTTCATTTCCATATTGAGCCAGAATACCCGAAGAGTTTATAGTGAAATCAGGCAGTTCTTTTACCAATTGGACTAGTGAAACCATGAGAAACCATAAAATTGCAAACCCCAAAGCCAATGTTCCAACCAAGGTTACTATCACAGACTGGTTGTAGGAAAGGCCTTTTTTCTTAAGCCACATTAAAACAGGATATATAATTATAGCAAGGAATATTGAAAGTAATATAGGTCCTAAAATCTCAGAACTATATTTCAATCCTATAACTGCAAGAAAAATAAATGCTATTAACATAATTTGCCGCGTGTAAGACGGTGTTTTTAAATCCAACATTGTTATCATCAACCATTATTTGATTTATTCCCTAACTTTAACTTTGTTCAACTAACTTTAAACATTGTTCTACCGACTCTTTTATTGTTTTACACCCCTAAGCTAATCTAAACCGAATATGATCAAAGTAATTGTAAATATAATTATGCATTCTATAATTGATTAATTTTTTGGCTGGTTTGATTATTTGATCAATTTATTTTTGAGTTTCTTTCATTAAATCTGATAATTAGTAAAGAATAAAGTTATTTCCTGATTTATTAACCAAAATTCAATGAAAAATAATTAACAAAAAAAAGATTTTTTTTCTTAAAGAAATATAAAAGATTTAAGTGGGTGTTTCACGTTTTAAAAACAGTGAAAGAACAAAAACCACCCCAAGCACCACAGCACCTATTAAGAATGCAAAATCCACACCAGATACCAGTGCCTGGACCTGTTGCGTGGCAGTTGGATTAACAAGATTCTGAAGGTAGTTGTTCTGGCCGAATGACATGAAACTAACAAATAGAGCAGAACCAATTGCACCACCAACCTGCTGTAATGTAGTCATTATTGCTGAACCTGAAGCATAAGACTGGGGAGGTAGGTTACCCAGGGTGTGTGTCTGGTTGGCTGCCATTACAAGGCCGGTTCCTATGAAAAAACAAATTAATAGAAGCACAATTACTGTAAGGAACGTTGAAACTGAAAGAAATGAAAATAGCACCATAGAAATACACATGATAGCAAGCCCAGAACTAATTACCAGCTTTGGACCATGCCCATCATAGATACGACCAGAAACAAGAGATAAAACACAATTCAAAATACCTCCCGGCAGCAGTACAAGACTGGCTATGAATGATGTGATTCCAAGGGCACTCTGCAAGTATATAGGTAGTATAATCACCATTGCGAATACTATCATCACATTTGTCATGGTAATTATAATTCCCATGCTGAAGAAAGGATATTTAAACGTGCGAAGGTCCAGTATAGGATGTTCTATTGTTAACTGACGTATTGCGAATATTACAAGACTGATTATGCCCACAATTAAAGGAATTATTACACTCAGACTTAATCCATTATCTCCCATACCACCCAAACTAATTACTACTCCTCCAAACCCGATTGCAGCAAGAATTACTGAGAAAAAATCGAGTTTAGGACGACCTACTTCCGTTACATTAGTTAAAAAAGATATTCCAGCAATTGCTATAACTATAAAACAGACAAATACCAGCACAAAAAACCAGTGCCAATCCACATATCCCATTATAAAACCCATAATCACAGGTGCTATCGTAGGAGCGAACATTACCACCAATGTCACCATTCCCATGGTTGCTCCTCTTCTTTCAGGGGGGATCAAAATGAGTACCGTGTTAAATACTAATGGTACAATTATACCTGTTCCAATTGCCTGTATCACACGTCCAGCAAACAGAACTGAAAAATTTGGTGAAAAAAATGCCAAAATTGTTCCTGCAATTAAAAAGCCCATTGAAGCTAGGAATAATTTTCTTGTTGAAAACCTCTCTATAAGAAAGGCACTGATAAGGAACACAATACCTGAAACATAAACATAAATTGTGGTCAACCACTGCACAGTTCCAGCTGAAATATGAAATTGTGCCATTATATGTGGAAATGCTATGTTTAAAGCAGTTTCATTTAGCATTGACATGAATCCACCAACCAAAAGTAGGATTAAGATACGTTGGGTGGTGCTTTTACTGGGTTTAATTTTTTTAATAGTGTAGTTTTCATTTTGAGTTGATGACATCCTTAAATACTCCTTATAAAAATTTAAATAGAACTGTTATAGCAAACAACATAATATGACAAATTTTAGATAAAATTCTCAGGCACAAACAAGTCTAATATAAATTCTATAATATTAGAGAGTCTAACACAAATTCCTAAATTAAACAATAGTTTGATACATGTTTTTGCAATATTAGACCGGTCTATATAATAATTAATTAATTAATAATTTATTGATTTTTTATAGGTTAATAGAAGGATTTTTTTAATGGTTTAATACAAAGGGGATCTGTTCTGCAATCTGGAGAATGGGTGCGTCACTTTCGGTTGTTAAAGACATGATTATGGCCCCTTCAACCATGGATTGAATAACCATTCCAAGGGCCTCTGCCTTTTCTTTGTTGAAACCTCCCCCCACCAGTTTCTCAGTGTAAACATTTTGCCAAGTTTTATAGGCAGATTCGCATGCTCTTCTTAATGTTTCATTGGAGGAATAGGTTTCCAATGCAATTAAATTAACAGAAACCTTTTTGGTACTTTTAATGGAATGTTTCTCGTCTTTTTCAGAATTTGAATTGTCTGCAATCTGTTCAATGGATTTTTTGATGGATTCGACAGGGTCATCAATTTTTGCCAGCCCCTCCCTTATTGTTTTTTCAACAAAGACATTTGTTAGATTAATACATTCTAAAGCAAGTTCTTCTTTCCCCTTGGGAAAATAATAATATAAAGAACCTTTAGGGGCGTTACTTTCTTTTAAAATCTGATTCAAACCGGTTGCATGATATCCTTGCAGTTGGAAAAGGCGCGTGGCAGCGTTAATTATCCTTTCCCTTGTATTGATTTCTTCACCCATGTTAACCAAACCAAATTATAATGACCGGTCTATATATGTCCTGTTCTTATTTAGTTTATAGTTATATTTAAAGGTGATGTTGTGATATGATTATTCAAAAAAAATCACTTAAAAAATTTAAACATGTCTAATATATATTATTATTTATGATTAAATATAGGGAAGCCAAAATTGAAAAGTATACATAATTTCAAGAAAAAAATGAATAACACTTAGCCTTATAATAACAATTAATGCGACGTCCGGGATTTGAACCCGGGTTGTAGGCTTGGGAAGCCCAAGTCTTAACCATGCTGGACTAACGTCGCTAATTATGATTTTCAGTTCTTCTTATTTAAAATTTTTCCAGTTCTTTCTTAATTCTAATTAAAAATTTCGTCACTAATTTCCATAATAGAGCTTCGGATCCTAAAAAGTTAAGTGCTCCGTAGGGGATTCGAACCCTGTAATCGGATGGAGAGTCAGATAGGATTGCCTACTACCTCAACGGAGCTACTATTTACCCATGTTACCTGAAAGCTTTACTTTGATGTAATTGAATAAACCATTATTTTGTTATGGAACATTTAATATCTAATTACCACTTTTTCCAAAGAAAATTAGAAATAATTATTTAAATCATCAAACCAAACTATCCACTGATAATTGTTTAATGTTCTGAGTAATCAGAGTTTACACTGCCATACTAAAACTAATAAATAAAGTGAGCGTCTAGCGATGTTAAGAGATCTTCTTATTGATAAAGAACTGTTTAAAACCCTTAGAGAGAAGTCTCTGGAATCTGATGAGGGTGGAGTGAATACCACGGAAGAGGTTGAACTCCTGGAGAAAGCGGTCTTTAATAAATTGAAAAAGAAGAGAAGTGTTAAAAAGTACAAGAAATTAGGGGTCAGTAAAGGGGACCTTAAGGAAATAATCCAACTGGCAGACATCCTCAGCTTAGATGCCTTGGGCGGGCCATCAAACTATGAACTGGCCAAAGAACATCAAGAATGGTGCACCATTTGTGGACTATGCTGCAGGGAATCTGAATCCATTTTCATACACAAGGATGAACTCAACATACTCCTCACTTTCAACCCGGAACTGGAGAAGGGAATTATACACAACAAACTCTACCCAGAACACTTCGAACTCAAGGATATTCGACCCTGCAAATTTATTGATGATAAGACCAACAAGTGCGGGATATACGACTCAAGGCCACAGGTCTGCCGGAGTTACCCTCTGGTACTCATTGAATCAAATGGTAAAGCCAAAAACATTATTAATCTACGTTACAAATGCAATTATTCCGTGAATTTGATCCTGGAAAAGTCAATGATACTCTTTGATGACGCTATCAGGAGACTGGAAGAGAAGAAGTAATTGGTGGGCCTTTAACAACTTGTAACCGGTAATGAGATTAATATTCAAAATATTTCTTTTAATTTACATACGTTTATTCCCCCACCCAAAAAAATAAATCCAATCAACACTAAGATAAATAATAGTAATAATTGGGGGGATTTATAAATGGCTGAAACATGCATGAGTGAAAGTGAAGTAGAATTGTTCGTTGAAAACTTCAAAGGAATGTTGTGGGATGACTTAGATGATGCCTTGAGTTGTATGTCCAAAGAAGATATGGCTGCAGTAATAAAGGCTTTGAAAAAACGTTTCGGTTAAATTGAAATATATTACTACTTTTTTTTAAAATTTATCCCCATCCCCTAAAAAATCGTCTTCCCTGCATTTTTAAGATTATTATGAATAATCACATAATATTGTTCAATTATATTTAATTTGATTTTATTATAGCATAATATCATCATTAACTTAACAGTATCACATTATAACAAACTTTATATAAAATGATGTTCAATTGAGAATCGGAAGTATGCTTCCGTTTTCCAATATTTAGAATTGATTAAAATTCAGTTAAATAAGAACTAAAAGTAATAAAACAGCTGAAGAATGAAAAATGAGGATGTCCTTTTATGAATAAGATTAGATACGTTCAGAGAGATTGCAAAGACAAAGAGAAAATTGAAAAGTTCCTAATCGAGACCAGGACCGGTGTAATTGGAATGAATGGTGATGATTTTCCATATGCTGTTCCTGTGAACTTCGTATGGTATGATGGTTCTATATTTTTCCATGGTATGGGTTCTGGGAAAAAGGTAGACCTCCTTTCATCAGAACCACCAGTTTGCTTTACAGTTTATGAAGAATATGGAACAGTGACCGATCCAATGCCCTGCCATGCTGACACTTCCTACATGAGCGTCATGATTTTTGGAAAAGTGGAGAAGGTTGTTGATTTTGAAGAGGCAGCTTCAGCTCTTCAGAGACTGGTTGAAAAATACACCCCTGGTTATTACAAGAAGCCCTTAACCAGCAAGCTGATTGAAAGTTATCGATCCTCCTTTGATGATAAAGCGGTTTCTGTCTATCGGTTAACACCTGAAGATATGACAGCAAAAGAAAACCAGGCAAATGAAACCGAACTTTTCAAAAATGAATGAACGTATGAATTGGATATGAGGATGTTGTTTCCACTGTGTGGATATGAGGATGTTGTTTCCACTGGGTGCGGCATCTATCATTATCTAATTACAGAAATCTAAAAACAGATATCTTAAGAAGTAAAAATTATCAAAAAAAAGTTTAATTTCTAAAAAATGTTTATTTTATCAATATCCTCTGGGGATTGGTGTAAATATTGAACCGGTTTCCCCTTAAAAATCCGATCATGGTTATTCCGGCCTTAAAAGCCACAGAGTAACCGGATGAAGTTGGTGCGGCATTGGATGCAATTATGGGAACTCCCACCCTAGCCAGTTTTATCATCATATCCGCAGGCATCCGGCCACTGTAAACCATGAAGGCCTGTGAAAAATCAACATTTTCCAGTGCAGCAGCCCCTATAACTTTATCAGCAGCCACATGACGACTGACATCTTCACGGGAAATGAATTTACCATGATAAACCATACCCGCAACATGTGCTCCACCAGTATTCTGCCATACACTGGCTTCATCCCTTAATTTTTCCATTACCTGAAATATTTCATTAGAGGATACGGTGTACTCGGATTCCACCCGGTTGATGGTTTCTATTTTATATCTCCACCCACCGAAACAGTCCGAGCCCACAACCAGATCCTTTATATCAAAATCTGCCAGGTCGATCTCCATGTTAATATTCAGTCCATCAATTTCTATCTTTTTTATACCATCAATACTTGCAACCAGGCCTTCACCCAGAAGGTAGCCAGTGGCAAATTCTTCCAGGGCCTCCGGGCTAATGGAAAAGCTCCGTGAGAATTTTTCATTGATAATCAGATTAACCTGTTCATCAATTACAATTTCATCCTCCCCCGTCGTTAAAAAGGGTTTTTTAGGCTGATCAGAGGTTTTACCAGAGTAATTGTGAGGAGAGACCTCACTGTAACGTTGTATAGGAACTATTTCAGTCATTCCACTGACACTGATGGGGGTTCTCAATGTTTCAACAGCTTCTTTAATGGCTTCAACCGCCAGATCAACATCTTCAAATGTATTCTCCTTACCCAGTGTCACTCTGAGGGAACCATTGGCATCTTCCTCATCCAGCCCCATGGCCAGCAGGACATGGGAGGGTTCCACCTTCTTGGTGGAACAGGCTGACCCGGTTGAAGCATCCACTCCATT
Source organism: Methanobacterium sp. Maddingley MBC34 (assembly GCA_000309865.1). Taxonomy (NCBI): domain Archaea; kingdom Methanobacteriati; phylum Methanobacteriota; class Methanobacteria; order Methanobacteriales; family Methanobacteriaceae; genus Methanobacterium; species Methanobacterium sp. Maddingley MBC34. The sequence continues at coordinate 28,956 of AMGN01000013.1, forward strand.
AACGTCCATTAGGAAGGTTAAAGGTTCTTCCCTAACGTTTTTAAAACTGAAATGTGCATTACCCGGTAATCTTTTAAGTGGGTGGCCATTTAACTGTACGTCATCACTTCCTTCCAGAACTCCCTGATAAGTCTCTCCCTTAATTGGGTAATATACGCCCTGTTCCGTTCAAGATTTTCATCTGCCACCACTGGTGAAGTACACTTCTTCGGGTTTGGCACCGATGAGCGATGCCACCTGTTTCCGGGCATTTTCCATGGCTTTTTTAGCCTGACGACCTAGCAAATAGAGGGTGGATGGACTACCAAAGTAATCTTTAAAATAGGGTTCCATTGCTCCCCACACCTCTGGGTCAAGGGGAGATGTGGCGGAATGATCTTGGTAAACCAATTTCTTGTAAGGTGGATGTCGGGTCATGTGCAGGGATTTAAATATTTACTGATGATAGAATATCTGGATGATACACTATCTGGACTAATTTTAGTCAGATTTATTTAGGATATGTTTTTAAAAAAATAGATTTATTCTGAGGTTTCATCCTCAGAAGATTCTCCTGCCTGTTTCTTTTTGTAGTCTTCAATGGCTGCTTGTAGTGCATCTGCTGCCAGGTTGGAGCAGTGCATCTTCACTGGTGGCAGTCCTTCCAGTTCTTCGGCCACATCATCCCTGGTGATCTTCAATGCTTCGTCTAGTGTTTTTCCAATGGCCATCTCAGTGATCATGCTGCTGGTGGCTATTGCTGCTCCGCAACCGAATGTTTTGAATTTTATATCGGTTATAACATCATCTTCTACTTTGATGTAAATGGTCATCAGATCCCCACAAACTGGGTTTCCCTCACTTCCCACACCACTGGCATCGGGTATTTCACCTACATTCCGGGGGTTGGAAAAATGGTCCATTACTTTTTCACTGTACATATTCCATCACCTGCTTATTCTATTTTTTAAGCTTTTTTTTTAAGCTTTTTTTATTATTACTCTTCTTTGGCTGGACACCAAAGTGGAGACATACTTCTTAATCTTTCAACAACTTCACCAATGGCAGTAATAGTATAATCAATATCTTCAGGAGTGTTTTCAGTGCCCAGGCTTATGCGGAGTGATCCATGGGCATCAACTTCCTTGAGTCCTATGGCCATCAGGACATGGGATGGTTCCAGTTTTTTGGATGAGCATGCAGAACCAGTAGAAGCATTGATTCCCTTTGCATCCAGTTGCAGTATCAGTGATTCTCCTTCGATACTGCTGAAGCGGAAGTTGGCATTATTGGGGAGTCTTTTGGTGGGGTGTCCGTTGAGGTAGGATTGTTCAATGGTCTCCAGGACTCCTTTTATTAATCTGTCCCGGAGTGAGGTTACGTATTCAATGTTCTGTTCCAGGTTTTCTTCTGCCAGCTGGCAGGCCTTACCCAGTCCCACAATTCCCGGTACATTCTCAGTTCCAGGACGCATTCCCCTCTCGTGGCCTCCGCCGTGGAGTAATGGATCAACCCTTACTCCCTTCTTGATGTACAGGGCTCCAATCCCTTTGGGACCGTATAGTTTATGGGCAGATATGGATAACATATCCACATTCATGTCCTCCACGTTGACTGGTATTTTACCCACGCTCTGCACTGCATCAGTGTGGAAGTAAATTCCCTTTTCCCGGGCCAGGGCACCGATCTCTTTAATGGGCTGGATAGTGCCTATTTCATTGTTAGCGTGCATCACTGTGATTAGAATAGTTTTATCAGTGATTGCTTCTTCCATATCAGACACTTTCACTATACCTTCTTCTCCCACCGGGAGGTATGTAACTGTGTATCCGTTTTTTTCCAGATATTTACAGGTTTCTTCCACTGCAGGGTGTTCTATGTCACTGGTGATGATATGGTTACCCTTGTTTTTAAGTCGGCTGGCAGTTCCCTTGATTGCTATGTTATCTGATTCTGTGCCTCCACTGGTGAAGTACACTTCTTCTGGTTTAGCACCAATAAGTGATGCAACCTGTTTTCTACCGTTTTCCATGGCAGTTCTGGCTTCCCTTCCCAGAGCGTATAAAGTGGAGGCATTTCCAAAAGATTCTGTGAAGTAAGGTAACATGGCCTCCAGGACTTCCGGTTTAACGGGTGATGTTGCAGAATGATCCATATAACTCATTATATCACCTTATTTTTTTTATTAATTCTGAATAACCTTTATTAATATTGAATAATACTGAAAATTTTCTATCAATTATTTTATATGAGTCCTTAAAATTCTTAATATTTGTCCCCTCTTAATAATTGTCCAGTTTAATATTTGTCCCCGGCAATGAGGGTGCTAATGTGGTCTGTGGTTATGAGACCTAAGACATTCCCATGATCATTGACCACTGGCAGTGAAGATATGTTATGTTTTCTCATCTTCCGTGCAGCTAATTCAATTGGGTCCTGTGGCAAGGCAGTTACAACATCACGGGTCATGATTTCGTCCAGTTTATCATATTTAAGAGCGACTGCTTTGGAAATATCCCATGCTGTAACTATTCCCAGCATTCTATAATCTTCTGAGACCACTGGTAGGTGGGTGACTTTCTCATCCAGCATTAACTCTGCTGCTTCTTCAATACTGGAATCTTCGGTTATGGTGGCTGCATTGAGGGTCATTACATCCACTACCAGTGTTTCACTGTAAAATCCGTTTATAATATAACTTAACTGTCCTGCCTCCAGTAGGAATGCATCATGACCATAGCTGGATTTGATCTGGCAGTAACTGACATCCACTTCATTGGCAGTTAAGGCCATTACTATTTCTTTAGACTCAGCTGGCGTGTAAAGCCAGTCTGAATCAACTGATATTACCAGCACTCTGGCCTTGACATTTTTGAATGCCTCGGATAATGATACTGTTCCGTTTTCTGTCAGATCAAAATAGTCAATGGCTTTAGAAATGTAGAGATATGAATTGGCATCGAATCTCTTGGTGAAGGTGTCTCCCTGGTAGTGGAGGTAACTTTCCACCTCAAAGTCTGTGGAAAAATCAAAACTGTACTCTTCTTTGTCCTGGAGTCTTCTTCCGAATTTCTCATACATTGATTCGTTACTGAGGTAGGTTATGTGGCCGATCATACGGGCCAGTGACAATCCACTATCCGGAAATTCTCCTTCATAATAATTACCTTCATTCCAGTGGGGGTCACTGATTATGGCTCTTCTTCCCACTTCATTGAAGGCTATTTGTTGGGGTGATGAATAGGATGTGGTGGCAATGGGTATGGCTGATCGGACCATGTCCGGGTAGGATACACACCACTGGAGGACCTGCATGCCACCCATGGATCCACCTACCACTGAGAATAGTTGTTTAATTTGGAGGTGGTCAATTAATTTTTTCTGGGCTTTTACCATGTCTTTGATGGTGATGATAGGGAATTCTAATGCGTATTGTTTCCTGGTTTCTGGATTTTGCGATGAGGGTCCGGTTGATCCCTGGCATCCTCCCAGTACATTGGAGCAGATGATGAAGTATCGATCGGTATCCAGGCATTTGCCAGGGCCGATTATATTATCCCACCAGCCAGGTTTCCGGTCGCCCTCATGCCATCCTGCCACATGGGCATTACCAGAAAGGGCGTGACAGACTAAAATGGCATTGCTTTTTTGCTTGTTTAAGGTTCCATAGGTTTCATAAGCTATGGTAACATCTTTTAGACTGTCTCCACCATCTAATATTAATTCTTCAGATAGGTTGTAGTATTTAGTTTCTACAACGCCAACAGATTCTTTTTTCATTTTTTTATCCCACATTTAGGTGTACCTTTAATTTTATAGTTTATTCTATTCATTTTTTGCCCCCGGATTGTCCATATCCAGTTAATTCCAGGCTAAAGAATTTTTACAAATCATCAACAGTATTTTTATACATCGATAAATGCTATTTACACATCAATACGTGCTAGTGACTGGTCTATATCTCCAATAATATCTTCAACATTTTCCAGTCCAATGGATAGTCTGATGAAGTCGGGGGTTACACCGGTGGCTGCCTGTTCTTCTGGTGTTAGTTGCTGGTGGGTGGTTGATGCGGGGTGTATGACCAGGCTCTTGGCATCTCCAATGTTGGCCAGGTGCGATAGTAGTTCCACGTTTTCTATGAACTGTTTACCAGCTTCCAGACCTCCTTTAACACCAAATCCAAGAAGTGCCCCGTATCCATTTTTGAGGTATTTGGATGCTCCTTCATGGGTTGGGTCATCTTCAAGTCCAGGGTAGCTAACCCAGTTGACCTTGGGATGGTCTTTGAGGAATTTGGCAACTGCAAGTGCATTTCGGGAATGCTGTTGCACACGAAGATCCAGTGTTTCCAGTCCCTGCAGGAAAAGGAAGCTGTTAAATGGACTTACCTGTGCTCCCAGATCACGTAACAATCTTACTCTTGCTCGGAAAGTGTAGGCTACATTACCAAGACCCGGAAATTCTCCAAATGCATCCCAGTAAACTAATCCATGGTAGCTTGGGTCTGGTTCTGTAAATCCTGGGAATTTCCCGTTACTCCAGTCAAAGTTACCTGAATCCACTATCACTCCCCCAATGGAGGTTCCGTGTCCTCCGATGAATTTGGTTGCAGATAGTACGCTGATGTCCACTCCATGTTCTATGGGTTTTACTAGGCCCACTGCACTGGTGTTATCAACGATTACCGGAATTCCAGCTTCGTGGGCAATGTCTGATAAAATTTCAAAGTCGGGAACGTCCAGTTTTGGATTTCCAAGTGATTCTGCAAATATTGCCTTGGTTTTATCGGTGATGGCCTCTTCAAATTCTTCTGGTTTGGTGGAATCCACGAAGTTGACTTTCCTACCTAATTCAGGGAGAGTGTAATTGAAAAGTTGGTAAGTTCCACCGTAGAGGTTATCTGCAGATAATATTTCATCACCAGGTAAACTGAGGTTCAGGACAGAATAAGTGATTGCAGCCATTCCTGAAGCTACTGCCAGTGCTGAATTTCCACCTTCAATGGCAGCAATTCTCTTCTCAAACACATCATTGGTAGGGTTCATGATTCGAGTGTATATATTGCCCAGCTCTTTCAGGCCAAATAGGTTTGCTGCATGTTCAGTGTCATTAAATACATAGGCTGCAGTCTGATAAATAGGAACTGCTCTTGCTCCTGTTGCAGGATCAGGTTCTTCCTGTCCTACGTGCAAACCCAATGTGCTTAACCCATATTCTTTCTTATTTTCTTCGGTCATTCTATTTTCCTCCTTTGTTTTTATATTTTATTTTTCTCCACAATTTTATTCTAACTTTTTTAGATTTATTAGCATATTATGGAGTTTTCCCAATTTTCTGAGGAGATATCAGGATTATTCGCTTTCAGATTACAAACCATGTTGAAATAGGCCCCTACCAAAAAATATAACTATTGTTATATTATTTTACTATTTAAACTTTGTCCCCCTAATCCAGCTAAATACCAGTTTTCTACTTTCAACACCACCATCTTAAGGAGTAAATTAAATCAACCTGGAAAATAATTATTATATAA
>AMGN01000014.1 GCA_000309865.1 Methanobacterium sp. Maddingley MBC34
TGATGAGGTTGGCATAGAACTTCTGGGTGCCATCCATCAGGATGTGTTCTGGTATTTCATGGTCGAACCTCTGGGGGTAGCAGAGGTGCTGTCCAAATGCATCGTTGGGGAATAGTATTCCCTGTTCTACCAGGAGGGTGAACATGCTGTCTGGCCAGTGCAGTAGGAATGCATCTAAAAATGCCAGGGTTTTTCCGCCCAGTTCCAGTGCATCTCCAGTTCCCACTTCAATGAAGTTTGCACCTTCCAGTGCAGGGAAATGTTTCAGTAAACCTTTAACTGCAATTTCTGTGCAGTAAATTGGTGCTTCTGGGAATTTTCGGTGCAATTCAGGGAGAACTCCACTGTGGTCTTTTTCAACGTGGTTTTGTACTATTACGTCAACCTTGACTTCTTTGCCTTCTTTTTCGAATGCATCTTCCACCCTGGCCATGAGCTCCTGATAGTTACCAGGGTAGGCGTTGTCAATTAAAGCCACTTTGTCGTTCCCGAATACAAGATATGCATTGTAGGTAGTTCCGTTTAGGGTGTATCCATGGTACTTTCTTATGTCCCAGTCCAAAACTCCTACCCAGTATACGCCTTCACCAATTTTTTCTGACTCTGCTTTCATAATTTCACTCACCATTTTATTATTACATGAGATTCTATGTTCCAAGACACATATATAAGTTCGTGTATCCCCGAACGTATGCTATTATACGAACTATTGTATATATAGTTTACTGTTCGTGTCAAAACGAACGTACTTATATACCCGAACTATTTATATATTAAGGTGAGTAGATCACAAAGGAAAAGAACAAAATTCCCAATTATTTGTCTCGAAAAAGGGTTGAACCTAGATGTTCTTAACCCTCACATACTACTTTACATCCACTAAAAAGCAACTTAAGTAATTTATTAAAAAATTAAACATATTTTAAAAAAAAAGTCTTATGGAAGGTTAAAAATGGCTAATGCAAACACTGAAAGCCGGATCAAAATATTTTCAACTAAAACTGGAGTGAATGTGGTTCAAAGCCCCATAAAAGCACAAATTCTCTCCATTCTTAAAGAAGGAGGTTTGAGTGGATCCCAGATCGTTTCTTCCACCAAAAGATCCAAATCCACTATCTCCGCACACCTGCAGGATCTGGAGGATGCCGGAATAATAGACTGGGTAATAGACCCTGAAGACCGACGAAGGAAAATTTATTATATAAACTCTAAATTTCTGGGAGACCTATCATCCCCCCAGGAAATAAAGGATGATATGAGTAATTTCCTAGAAGAGTATGTCGTCCAAGCCGATGACCCATTTAAATTCTTCCGTTACATGTTCAGAACCATTAGAGTAGCATTATTAGATGAGGGGATAAATATAGACCCCATTCTCCATAATGCAGGAGTGAAGGTAGGGCAAACATTTTATAAAAAATTAGAAGGCCAGGACATTAATGACCTTGTCAGGAATCTGGCATCATTCTGGGAAACCAATAAACTGGGAAACATTGAAATTAAAAGCATGAACCCCATTATTATACAGGCCTATGACTGTTTTGAATGTGAAGATCTTCCACAGCTGGGAAGACCCGTCTGTGCCTTTGATTCAGGATTACTGGAAGGTATTTTTTCCAATTACTACGGTCAGAAAGTTGAAGCCGAGGAAACCAAATGTTACGCCCAGGGAGATGACTTCTGCCAGTTTGTGATTAAGCCTCAAAAAACTGATGCTTAATTTTAAAAAATGATTTATGCAAAAAATATGATTCTAAAAAATAAAAACTAATTTGCATATTAAAAAAATGATTTTGGAATGAAAAATGATTTTGGAATAAAAAATGATTTTGGAATAAAAAAATCCTCACTTAAAAAATCAATTTTTGCATTGAAACATGACCCCAGTTAAATCATTTCCATGAACTTTTTAAGTGCAGGTTCTACTTTTTGAATATCCCTAACACAACCATAGTGTCCCCAAATTGAATCGTAACTGAAAAGTTGTGAATTATCCAGTCTTTCATACATAGGCTGCACACAATAATTGAAATCAACTATCTGATCCTGCTTTATGGCAAGTATCAGGGAAGGAACACAGATTTTATCTATCTTATCACCCAACTCATGCCCTAAAAGGGCATGGTTTCTCCACACCAGGTCATTGGCATCCCAATCATAAGCATCCTTCTTCCGCTCACCCACTCCATCAGAGAATTCATTAGTAGACTGGAAACATTCCTCATAATTTTCAGGGGATAAAGACCAGAGAAAACTGAGGTAAGCTGATTTTTCCATTACTTTAGCAGGATTTTCAGTGTAATTACCATTTTCATATCCAGAATCATCCTTGATTATCTGATTCATAAGATCATAAACTCCGAACATCCGGTTGGAGATTCTGTGACTGGTTCCATTGAGTATCAGGAAATCTAAAAAATCAGGATACTCAATTCCCCAGTTAAGAGCCTGGAAACCACCCATGGATGTGCCCATAATGCCCTTAAGATGTTTAATCCCCAAACCCCTGGTTATTAGCTGATAATGGGCCTTTACCATGTCTTTTATGTTGTACCTGGGAAATTCCGTTTTCAGGGGTGATGTGGATGGGGCAGATGATCCTGGTGCTCCCAGTGCAGTGGGGCTGATCACGTAATAATGATTGGTGTCTATGGCCTTTCCAGGACCTATTACACTTTTAAGGTTTTCCACCGAGGTGTAATCCCCACTCCAGCCATGGAGGTAGATGAAGGCGTTAGTTATATTTCCCTCATTATCCAGCTTTTTAATTCCCTGTGTGGCGTATTCCAGCTTCAGCTCAGGGAGAACTTCCCCTGATTCAAACTGGAAATCTTTTAAAATATGATACTGTGGTTTGAGCAAATATTTCACCTTATAATGTTATCTATTAACATTGTGACTGATTTATTAAGCTTATAAACTTATTAATAGCTTATTATTGACATTATAACCTTATTTAATAACCATAGGACCCTATTAATTAAATATATCCAATTATCCTTTGATTCTGATTTCAAATTCTTTTTTTATGAGTTCCATTGCCTGTTTATGGCGTGGCCCTCCCACATGGTTTACTACCCTGGATATTTCTTTCAGCCTTTCAGCATATTCCATTTTTTTCTCGTGAGGGACCCGTCTAACCCTGCTCAGATTCACCAGCGCTTCAAGTACTCCACATATTGCCCGGCTCAGTGGTTCCGATTCTTTCTTTTCCTGTTTTATGTCCTTAACATGGGAGTGGAACATGCTGGTGATATTTTCACCCATGGCATCATTTTTCTTTATTATTTCCTTCTCATGGTGTGCTTCACCAAAGAATGATGCATCTGCATTTTTCAGGGAAAATCCATGGGATTCTTCCACAAATTCCAGGTCTGAAGGGCCACCGATAAGTGAATAGGTGAAAAGGAGCGGATCCCTGGATAAATTAACATAGAACTTTTTGTCCCGTTTTACATTGGCTATGGTATGTGACCCCTCGTGGAGCCTGAGAACCACCTGGTCCGGGCCTTTACAGATTATTCCCATAGGAGCAGCATGAGGTGTTCCGTCTTCATTACGGGTGGTTACAATGCCCTCGTAGTGGAGGCCTTTTTCCATGTTCAGTGCGTATAAATCTAGCATTATTCACAGCCCCCACGGTCATTGAATTTAACTATGGTTGTGGAGAGGTATTTACCCTTATTTGCAAAACCTTCAAATACCTCTTCATCATCCATACCACAGTTTTGAACCGAGACAACCTTTTTATCCCTTGGATCCTTACAAACAAGTTCTTCCAGCATCAGGGAGTGGCGTGATGTTTTCATAACCACTGCAGTATCGGCGTGTTTTAATAACTCTTCCAGCCGTTCATCAACCTTGGGTACCACCAGGATTATTTCATCCTTTTCACCCAGTGTAATACCTGCACTGGCAGCGCAACCTGTAAATGAGGTTATTCCCGGTATCATTTCCACAGAGTAACCCTGGTTTCCAATTATCTGGGCAACATAGGAAAAAGTGCTGTAGATTGAAGGGTCTCCCAGTGTGATGAATGAAACATCCAGACCTTCATCTAATTTTTGAGTAATCAACTGTGCAGCACCATTCCAGTAACTTTTAAGGGCCTTTTTATCCTCAATCATGGGAAATAATGGTTCAATAGTTTCGTATTCATCACCACGACCATCCAGAATTCCCTGAACAATGGAAAGTGCCACACTGGGTTTTTCCGGGGAGGATTTAGGAGAGCAGATTACTGGAACGCTTTCCAGAGTCTTTACTGCCTTAACTGTGAGGAGTTCCGGGTCCCCGGGACCCACTCCAATACCAATGAGTTTGCCTTTATTTATATTCATGATAAAACACCGAATTAAAGTAACTTTAGAATAACTAGTCTTCTATTTTATATCATGATAATGGTATTTATCTAGATTCTTTTGACTGATGTAAATACATTGAGTAATGGAACAATACCCATAAATTCAAAGCTCAAAATTTATTATATTCATTAATCCAAATTTATAATAAATATATATTAAAAATTATTATTACTATTCGGTTTATAACCAAGCTCAAAAAAGGTATTATCCCCATCACATTTAGATTAAAGCTTTTTAAAGGTATTATCCATACTAAATCTAAATAACCACCTTTAAAGTACATAAGAGAAACCAATTTTGATGATTACTAATCATACGCTGGGAAACTTTACCTATTTATACCACTACCCAAAATATAATTGGTCATGGATAACGGCTTTTTCTGTGACAAGTGCGGAATGATAAAAGACCGCTGCATATGTAACTCTGGAAGTGTTGAAAACACCATCCAGGCTAAAACTCCCAAAATATCATCATCAAGAATCAACGCCATTAAAAGGGCTTATCCCCATATTGACGAGGACATAATTGAAAAGTTCCCCTTCGCATCACCCAGAGAAGGGCAGCTGGAGATAATATCAGAAATCAGGGATGCCATAGATGAGGGCTACTCTAACATAATCCTGGAAGCCGGTACTGGAACCGGTAAGTCAGTGGTGGCCACCACCCTTGCCCGACTTTACCATCCGGCTTACATACTCACCATGACCAAGCAGCTCCAGTCCCAGTACGCTGCAGAGTTTGGTTACCCCATGGTGAAGGGCCGTGGAAACTTCCTGTGCCAGAACGAGAACCTGGAGTTTTCATGCGACCAGGGAACCTGCCAGACCATTCCCAGCACCCAGAAATTCGCCTGTGATTATGGTATCAGCAAGTCTCCCTTTGGTGGGGAGGTGCACGCTTTTCAGGATGCCTTCGGAAGCCCCCTGTATTTCCGTTCCAACAACCGGTGCCGTTACTGGGATCAAAAAGCCCATGCAGCAGAAAGCTCCATAACCCTGATGAATTATGATTACGCACTCCTGGAGCTTAACTATGTGAAACACTTCGGGAAAAGGGACCTGATGGTCCTGGATGAGGCCCATAACCTGGAGAACAAGCTCATGCAGCGCCTGGAGGTTAACCTCTACAACCGCAGGCTGCAGCGTGAAATTAAAAAGACCATACCTCAAAGTATGCTGCAGCACAATGAACCCCAGGAATGGATACTCTTTGTGGAATCACTCTACGAGGACTACCAGGACATCAATATTAAACAGATCCCCAAAAACCAGGCCGACCGGGTTAACCGGATGAAAATGAACCTTAGTGAGCTTTCACGGAACCTGGAGGAAACTCCAGATAACTGGGTGGTGGACACCAGCCCAGGAGGAGTTTCCTTCAAACCACTCCGGGTTAACACCTATGCCAACGACCGGCTGCTTAACCACGCAGATATAAGGCTGTTCATGAGTGCCACCATCCTGGATCAGGACCTGTTCTGCCAGTGGCTGGGCATTGAACCTGAAGAAACCTACCACCTGGAAATTAAGAGTATCTTCCCCCCATCATCCCGCCCAGTTCACCTTAAACTGGTGGGTAACATGTCCCATCGCCTGATTAAACGTACCGCCCCCAAGACCATCCCGGTACTGGAGAAGATCATTGAACACCATAAATATGAGAGAGGATTGATACACACTCATAACTACAAGTGTCAGGAGTACATCATCAAACACTTAAAAAATCCCCGTTTAATGGGCCATAATTCCAAAAACAGGGAGCATGTGCTGAATCGTTTTGAACACAGCAATGACCCCCGGGTGCTGGTGAGTCCTTCCATGAGTGAAGGGGTGGATCTGCCCTATGAAAAGTGCCAGTTCCAGGTTATCTACAAGATACCATTCCCCTACCTGGGAGATCCCCAGATCAACCAGCGCAAACAGCAGGACCCCTCATGGTATGCGTATAAAACCATTATGACACTCCTCCAAGCCTATGGTCGTGGAATGCGAGCCGAAGATGATTACTGTGAGACCTACATCTTAGATGGGAACTTCCGCATGTTGCTTCGGAACAAACTTTACCGGGAACTGGTGCCCAGCTTCTTCAAGGATGCCATACAGAGGGAATAACCCCACTATTCATAAAATGGTAAGATAGTTTTAATATAGAGTTTAAATAAACCATTACACAGTATATTAATAATCATTGTTAGTTTCAGGGCCAATCCAAGTAATGAGAGGTATAATGAAATGTCCGAACTTTCCAAGGTGGACATATACAGACAGATCGATGTTCTAAGGCAGAGCTTGCTGGACCTTACCATGCGTAACCAGCTTTTAAACTTCCGTCCCCGCAGCATGACTGTGGAGGTTACAGAAGGAGAACTGGCTGAGATTTACGACAGACTGGTCCTTAAAAAAAGCAAAAGGAAACTTTTACAATTTATTCCCAGGGCAGACTCCGAAACCACTACAGGTGCGAGTTATAATAAGAATAAGGGTTATAAAGATAGAAGTCCGGGTTATAACGATAACACTCATTTTGAAAATAAAGAAGATCATGACTCTGATGTAGATCAGAAATCTCCCTTAACTGGAGGAAGTCAAACCACAACCGGAAAATCGCTTAGTACTACTGATAACGGAATTAAAAAAGTAGATCATGGAGATTTTTCTGCTGATGAACTAGTTAAGGAACCCCAGTTCCAGGAGAATGATCTTGAAGATGAATTATCCACTTCAGATGATATTGCAGATGATACTGAGGCACCAGATGAAGTTGAGGTAAACTCCCCTGATTTTTCAGATACGGAAATGGATAACGAGGCACTTGCACCCGAAGAATCATTACTATGGGAAGCACCATCCCTAGACCAGGAAACCCTGGAAAAGAATAAAGAAATCTTTTTATCCACCGATTTAACGCCATCAGAACTTCAGCGCAGATTGTTTTATATAAATCAACGTGCCAGGTCAATGATGGAAGAGCAGGGTTACAATATTCTTTACCTGGCCATGGGATTCTTAAAATGGCAGGAAAGCAACGGAACACCAGGAGACCGTGAAGCACCCCTGATTCTGATACCAGTGGAACTGGAACGTAGACGAGTGAAGGGTTCTTTCAAGTTACGCTGGACTGGTGAAGACATAATCCCCAATATCTCTCTCCAGGCAAAACTCCTGGATTACGGGGTTGAAATACCTGATTTTGAAATGCCCCGAACCCAGGAAGGTGTTGATGAATATCTGGACCAGGTAAATGAATCTATTTCCCATGAAAAAGGATGGGAAGTTAAAGATAAGGTCTACCTTGGTTTTTTCAGTTTCACCAAATTCGTAATGTACAAGGACCTGGACCCGGAAAGCTGGCCAGAAGACATGCCCCTGGAAGAAAACCCCCTTATAAAGGCAATATTCGACCCAGCAGAAGAAGAGCTGAGTCCTGGATTCCAGGAAGACCAGGTGGACGTGAAACTATCCTCCGAAGATGTTTACCATGTTATGGACGCAGATTCATCACAGATCGCAGTGATAGAAGATGTGAAACATGGCCGTGACCTGGTGGTTGAGGGTCCCCCGGGAACTGGTAAATCCCAGACCATCGTAAACCTGATAGCCGAACTCCTGGCACGTGGTAACACTGTCCTATTTGTAAGTGAGAAAATGGCCGCCCTGGAAGTAGTTAAAGGCCGTCTGGACAGAGTGGGACTGGGAGAATTCTGTCTGGAACTGCACAGTAAAAAATCGCAGAAAAAGGATGTTCTGGAAAAGCTGGAAAGTGTCCTGCGCAATCCCAAACCAATTGATCTTTCAATGGATGATGATCTAAGCACCATTGAAGAGCTCAAATCAGACCTGAATGAATATGTCACCCTGCTACATTCTCCCTATGCAAAAATCAACTGGACGCCTTACCAGCTTTTTGGTGTTAAGGAGAGATCATTACACCATTTCGAGAAAATAGGCACTAAAATGCCACGTTTCGTGGTGAAAAATAGCAAAACTTGCACCTTACGGGAATGGCAGCGAACTATAAATAAGTTCAAGGAACTGGGAGAGTTGTACAAACTGGTGAAACCAGTATCTTACAATCCATGGAAATACACCCATCCTGACCCCATACTACCAGCTGAAGAAGAGGAAATTGAAACCCTGCTGGATGAAACCGTTGACACACTCCATGAACTGAATTTAAAGGCAGAAAACCTTTCCAAAATATCGGGTGTTAATATACCGGTGACACTGGAGGATACAGAACATCTGATAGCAACAGTGGAGATAATCTCCTCATTCCCTTCCCTGGAGAGGGAACTCATCCTTAACACCAAATGGGATTATGACAAATTACAGGTTTACAATCTCATTAAAAGTTTGGAAGAATACAAAGCCAAAACCAAAGGCCTGAAAAGGTTTAAAGAAGGAGTTTTGGATGAGGATATTTCATCCTTACTCATAAATTTCCAGGAACAAAAACCGAAACTACTGAAATTCCTTAGCGGAGATTTTAAGAAGGCTAAAAAACGGATCGGTAAACTTTACCTTGGTAAAACCCCTGAAAATGATGAGGTAATACTTCAAGACCTTGAAGAACTCATAAAATGCCAGAAGCTGCAGTTAAAGATCAGGGCACAGGATGAACTGGCCAGATCCCTGTTTGGCTCCCACTGGAAGAGGGAGGAAAGTGAAGCTGAAAACCTGAAGGCCATATCAGAATGGATACTTAAATTCAGACAAGCCCTGGAAGAAGGCAGGATCACCGAGAAAATCCTCATAATTCTGGATTCAGCGCAGCAGTATGAAATTAAACAGATCACCCGGGAAATGCACCAAGATTATGACCAGATACTGGATTACATAAACCAGCTGGACAGTTACCTCCACTTTGACCCTGACTCGGCTTTAGGGAATTCCCTGACCAAAAGCCCCATTGATTACTTAGTATCCCAGATTTCGCTATTAAAAGTGGGACTATCTGGTTTACAAAACTGGTCCCGTTTCAGCTCCTCCCGGGTCGAATGCCTGGAAACAGTGGGGAAAAACTTGGTGGAACTGGCAGATAAAGATGAAATTGAAGCAACAGACATCATCCCATGCCTGGAGGGAAACTTTGCAGACTCCCTGCTGCGCAGTCTTTTCCTGCAGGAACCGTCACTTTCTCGTTTCGTGGGAGAGGTTCATGAGAAGAAGATAAATGAATTCAGGGAACTGGACAGTAAGATTATAAATCTCAACCGTTTCAGGATAGCCCAGGAATTGCACCAGAACCGACCATCACTTTCAGGCACTGCATCACCCCGTTCAGAGCTGGGAGTGCTTAAAAGTGAGTTTTCCCGTAAAAGGGGACATATGCCTATTAGAAAATTGTTATCCATCTGTGGGGGAATAATACAGTCCATAAAACCCTGTTTCATGATGAGTCCCCTTTCCATTGCCCAGTACCTGGACCCTTACAGTGTGAAGAACCTTCGTTTTGATTACGTTATTTTCGATGAAGCCAGTCAGGTAAAACCGGAAGATGCCCTAGGAGCACTATTAAGGGCCAGATGTGCAGTTATAATGGGTGACACCCGGCAGTTACCTCCCACCAGTTTTTTCGATATTTTGATTGATGTGGAAAGTGATGATTATGACCTGGCAGTGCTAGCAGATATGGAAAGCATTCTCCACCTCTGCAAACGAAGCTTCCCATCAAAGATGCTGCGCTGGCACTACCGTAGCCGTCATGAATCCCTCATAGCGGTGAGTAACCAGGAATTTTATGATAACCACCTTCTGATCTATCCTTCACCCAGCCAGGACTCTGAAGAACTGGGACTTAAACTGGTCCACCTTCCGGAAACTGTTTACGACCGGGGAAAAACTGCCACCAACAGGGCAGAGGCCAAAGCAGTTATCAAAGCCGTGTTCGATCATTACCAGAAGTACGGTAGCACCAAGAGCCTTGGTGTGGGTACCTTCAATGTACGTCAGCAGCAGGCCATCTTAGAAGAACTGGAACTGCAGTTGAAGCTCAACCCTAAAATGGAGAGTTACTTTAAAGGGAACCATGGGGAGCATTTCTTCGTGAAAAACCTGGAAACAATCCAGGGAGATGAAAGAGATGTAATAATGGTTAGTGTGGGTTATGGATTTGATTCGGAAGGTAATTTAAGCCATAACTTCGGACCGGTTAACCAGGATGGAGGAGAAAGACGTTTAAACGTTCTCCTAACAAGGGCCAGGGAGAAATGTTTGATATTTTCCAATTTCAGGGGCCGGGACCTTCAATTAAGTTCAAGCGCGCCTTTTGGTCTTCGTGCCCTTAAGGAATTCCTGGAATATGCGGAGAAGAAAACTCTGACCCAACAGGATCTAGTTCAGAACAATGCTGATGATGCCTTTGAAGAGGCTGTCTCTGAATTTTTAACTGAACACGGATATGAAATTCACCGCAGAGTGGGCTGCGCTGGTTTCCGGGTTGACCTTGCAGTTGTGGACCCCGAATACCCTGGACGTTACCTCCTGGGCATTGCCTGTGACGGACCGATGTACCAGACCAGCAGGGTGGCCCGGGACCGGGACAGGCTCCGTCAACAGATTTTGAAAGGATTGGGATGGCGTTTCTATCGTTTATGGTCTACAGATTGGTACCGAAACCGTGCGGATGTGCAAAAACGTCTCCTGGCAATAATAGAAGAACTCTTAAAAGAGGAACGTGCCGAGGAAGTTATTCCACCCGTGGAAGAGGATGGGATTGATTCCCCTGTAGAAGATCTGGAAGATGGAGAGAGTGTAATTAGTTCTACAGAAGACGGAACGGACCAGGAAAAGGATACTGATCTTTCCCATGTAGATGAAGCAGTACCCCCAATTCCAAATGGAAAGGGTGAAATTGATTCCCCATTAAATGATTTACCACCAAATGATTCTTCATTAAATGATTCCCCATTAGATACTTCTTCATTAGATGAAACAGAAACCCATTCTAAAAGATTAGAAATAGAAGAAAAAGAAGAAACTAATTACTCTATTGAAAATTCTACTGATTTCCCAGAGCTGGAAGAGATTTTAGAATCTGAAAAAGAAGAATCAGAAAAAGAATCTTCTTCTGATTCCCAGATGAGAAAAGAAGGTAAAGAGGAATTATCCAATTATATGATCTGTGAGGACACGGGTGTACCTGTTTCCGGGGACATTCACAGCCAGCCAGTGGGAGATATTGCCAGGGCAGCAATGAAAGTAGTGGAAGTAGAAGGCCCCATACACTACAACGAGGTTGTAAAACGTATCCGAACCTACTGGGGACTTAGCCGAGCAGGAAGGCGCGTACAGACAGTTATGAAAGAGGCCATCAACCTGGGATTGATGGATGGCCAGATAATCCAGAAAGGCGACTTTTTATATTACAAAGATGCACCGGTGGTTGTTCGCAGAAGAACTGGTAATCCCCCAGCCAAGATGGATCTTATAAGTCCTGAAGAAATCGCTGCTGCAGTGAAGATAATCCTAAAATCACAGTATGCCACCCAGACTGATGAACTGATCAGGGAAGTTTCACGACTCTTCGGAGCTAAAGTAACTCGTGGCCCTGCAATAAGCCGGATTAAAGGAGTTATTGATGATCTGATTCAAAAGGGTGAGATCGAAGAACGACCAGATGGAATGGTGGATCTTATCAGAGAATAATATCAGAAAAACAATTAATAATCAAATCGTTTCAATCAAATGGGTTTTCATTATTTTCTGCTTTTTTAACAATTTTTTTAATTCTTCTTATTCTAGTTTCATTACGTTTAGCACTGGCAATCCAGTAAAGTACCTGTTTTTTAACTGAATCCGTGTATGCTTCGTAAGATTTACTGGCTGATGGATTCTGCCCCAATATCTCCCTAAGATCCTCAGGAATCACCAAGTTTTCAATATCATCCAGAAAATTCCAGGAACCATCTTTTTTAGCGGCTTCCACCTTTTCCAATCCACTGGGCTTCATTAAACCGTTTTTCATAAGTTTTTCAATTCGCTGTTTGTTCAGCTTTGACCAGGTGCTACCCGGTTTTCGAGGGGTGAAAACCTGCATGTAACGTTCTTCATCCAGAGCATTGACTTTACTGTCAATCCAGCCGAAGCTAAGGGCTTCTTCCACTGCATCATCATAAGAAATCCCCGGTTTGTTACTGTTTTTCTTATAATAAATAATCCAAACCCCGGGGGAAGTTTCATGGTTTTCACTGAGCCATCGGTTCCATTCCTCTCTGTCTCTGGAGTAGATACGTTCAAACTGATCCTGGAGAGATTTGGGCATAATGGTTAATTTATAGTGATTGATAGGGATATAATTGATGTGATAAAAAAATAATATGAAAGTCGATCCCTGCAAATTATTAACAGAGATCATCATGGAAAAATTCAGGAGATAGATTATAATGGAAGAAAAAGCCCGACCTAACCGGTTTACAGAGGTTCTTGGTGAAGATGTGGATATTGCCTTTAAAAAATTGGCATCAGAAATATTAAAGGATGGTGCTTTAACTCTCAAGGAAAAAAGTCTCATTGCCCTGGCCTGTGCTGTTGCAGTGAAATGTGAGCCATGCACCCGTGCACACAAGAAACAAGCTCTTAAAACAGGTGCAACTCAAAAAGAAATTATGGAAGCTGCTGCTGTGGCTGGTCTGGTACGTATGGGTTCCGGGTTTAACACCGCCTATGCACTTTTAGATGATCAGGAATCTGGGAAAAAATTACGTTATAAACCACCTGTCAACGATGCAAAAAAGTATGACCACAAATCTGATGAATCAAAAACTATTGAAAGGAAGCCTGACGGATATCTGAACAGTATTCTAGAAAAAGGTTCATCGAATAAAATTCACAAATAAATAAACGGACCTGGGGGGATTTGAACCCCCGACCTTGGGATCCGAAGTCCCACGTCATATTCCAGGCTAGACTACAGGCCCAAACTTATTTAAAAAAAATGATCTTACACTAATGAAGTGTATTCTTTTTTTGATTATAACCTAATATAAACTTTACCACCCTGGAAGATAGAGCTCCACACAAAGGAAGAACATTTTAAATAATTGTTACTATCAGTTTTAATATTTTCCGATATTTTTTAGGAGTGTTAAAAAATTTAAACAATTAAATAAAGAAATAAGGAATAGATTAGCCCCTACTCACTTGCTCAGGGGTGGAAAATAATTTAATTTATTCCACTACATCTTGATCTTCCATACCTTTAATGTAAATTAACCCCCTGAAACGTCCCCCAAAGAGAATAATGAAAGTGTTAAACAACAAATAAATCAGAAAATATAGTGCAAATCCGCCTATAAACCCAATCATCGCCATTAGGTAACTATTGGTAAAAGTAATAACTAAGCTCAGCGCCTGCACGATTATGGTGTAAACTAGCAAGTAAGAGAGGTAGGTTCCCCATCCAATTTTCTTTATCATGGCAAATACTTTCTTAAAATCAAAAACTGCGCGGAATTTGTCTTCAAATGCCATGTTGGCCAGGGCCAGGAGAAATACAATGTTGATTATGAACCCCACAATAGCTAACCCCACTATCAAAAGAAGGTTGGTGGAGAAATCATGGATACCTGAGAAAATTAAAATAAAAATAATGACGTAAGAAGGGATTCCATATATAATACTTGCTCCCACGTAGCTCAAACCATCGGATATTAGTTTCCCAGAATCATCAAAATCTGGCAGTTCATCCAATCCAACAATGGTGCTTTGAATTACTCTCAATGAATAACCCAGTGCCATTAACCCGGGGATTATTAGAAAAGATCCCAAATAAAGGATAAAAACTTTTAAAAACTTCTTAATATCTGTAAAAGGAAAACTTAATGCATTTTTGAATACCTGACTAAAAATCATGTCGACTCTCCCTGATTATTCTTAATTTGATTTTTATTAATTAATTATTACTATTATTTATAAAGTTATTGAATTCTGTTGAGTAAAATCCCATAATAACTCTTTAGTTTAAGAAAAAGTATCAAAAAAAGTAGTACTGACTTTATTGAAGAAAAAAAATTAAAAAAAATTATGTCCTAGAATAGTTATTGAAACAAGGCAAACATACTATTTCGCCATTTTCCACCCTGGCCCTGTGTTCAGCCACTGGCTCCCCACACTTAGCACAGTATATGGACTTGAATATCCTTGCTTCTTCTGGAAATTCCACTTCAACACTTTCCACTTTGAAGAGTTCCTGGGCAGAAATATCTGATAGAATCTTTTCAGTGAATGCATCTTTGGCTTTCATGAATTCATTCTTCTCTTTTTGAGTGGCTGAAGGAGATGATGCCATTTCACGTGCTTTTGAAAATTCAGGGGCGATCTCGTCAATGTTGTTTTTAAGTGATATACGCAGTGCCTTTCCAGTTTTCCGGTTTAGAAATGTGTAAACCTGTTTACCATTATCCTTGAATATTAGGTTGCCCTTGCCCATAGTACAGCCAGTTACCACTTGAATGGCATCCACACTGCAGCTGTCATTTTCAACGATAGCCACCAGTTCTTCATCTTCTGCCCGGGATGAAACTAATTCACATATAGCTATTTCGGCTACACGATAGCCTATAGCTGTTCCAGGACAGGAATGCCCGTGGAATTTAGTTACTTCAGAAAAGGGAATTATTTCACATTCTTTGGTATTTTCCATTTTATCACTCCTGAAAAGGATTGGATAGGAGAGGTTTATTAATCTTCGTACATTCCAGCCAGAGGATCCTTACCATTGGGGAACATGGCCCCGTATGGTTCGAACCAGCCCATGTCCTTCACAGTGCAGAAGTGCATTCCCTGGTTGGACTCGGTCATCATCAAGGGTTTGGCTTTTTCCACATCCCATGAGCCATTTTCAACGTTGTATATATCATCCCGTACTTCCAGGTGCACCACTTTCCCCACAACCAGTGCGTAGGGGAAATTATCATATTCTTCTGATACGATCTTATGGAGTTTGCATTCCATCCAGGCGTAACATCCGTCTACTCCGGGTGTTTCAATCTTCTGGCTGGGTTTTTCTTCCAGACCAGCCAGTTCATATTCATTAACCTCTGGAGGGACGAATTTGGCGGTTGGCATTACACTACCAGCCAGATCCATTCCTGGGAGGCTGATGACGAATTCTTCCCTGGCCTTCATGTTTTCGAAGGTGTCCCTCATTACCCCAGCAGTGGCCACGCAGATCAGGTCGAATGGACGTAAAATAGGCATCAGACAGGAATAGGGGGCCACGTTTCGCACTCCCTCTGGACTGAGGGTGGAAATGAAGGTCACAGGCAGGGGTATTATGGACTCTCTTTTGAAGTTTTTTAGCTGCATATTGGTTCACCGCTAAAAAAATAGGAAGAACTAACATATATATTTATCATATATGTCCCAAATATAGTATTACTAAAGTAGGTTGCATAGGAAGAATCTTCATACTCAACCAAATTTTTAGTTGGCCCTAAATTTTCCGGTAACGCAGAATATAGATTATAAGCCCCACACCCAGCACTCCACTGGCAGCAAACCCCAAAAATCCCAAAATTGGCATCCCCCAGATCATTGGCCCGGTGTTGATCTGAATAATCCATGAGGACCCCAGAAGCAGTGCCGCGACTATTATGGCCACCACCAGTTTATTACTGGTTCTTTCAATGTCTTCAGAGAGTTCCTCTGAGTAACGGACCTTTATCTCCCCGTTTTCAACCTTAGCCACCAGTCGGTTAATGTTTTGAGGTAAGTTCTTCACCAGGTGCTCCAGTTCAAACATGTTATCCATAAATACATCCGCCATGTTTTTGGGATTGAATTTTTGCAGGAGTAGTTTCTTCACCATTGGTTTGAACTGGGCAGTGGCATCAAATTCCCCATCAAGTGAGTAGGCTACCTCCTCAATAAGAGATACTGCCCTGGCAATAAGGGTGAATTCCGGTGGTACCCTGGCCTGGTACTTGGTAATCAGGGGCAGGGCCAGTTCACTTAAGATATGACCCAGGTGTATATCACTCAAACTAGCACCATAGTAACGGTCCAGTATATCCATTATATCCCTTTTAAGAATAGTTCTATCCACTGAGTCGTTGATAATGCCCATGTAGATAAGCTGGTTGATAATTGCATCCACCTTGTAGTCAATCACCTGAACAAAGAGTTCACCCAGGTTCTGCATGAAATCATGGTCAATATGTCCCATCATCCCAAAGTCAATGTAACATACCACATTGTCCTCTAAAACGTATAGGTTTCCAGGGTGGGGGTCGGCATGGAAAAATCCATCCACCAGTAACTGCTGGAAATAGGATTTAGCCACCCTTTCTGCCAATAGCTTGTTATCAAAGCCTTCCGTGTTCTCCATTACCTGACTCATCTTGGTTCCCTGGATGAACTCCATGGTTAAAACCATGGATGTTGAATACTCGGGGAAGACCATTGGAGAACGGATCCCCTCATCATCAGCGAAGTTAGCCTGGAAATTCTGGGTGTTCCTGGCTTCCAGGCTGTAGTCCATCTCTTTATGGATAGATTTATCAAATTCATCCACAATCTCCGGAACATTGAACACTTGCAGGCTGGGAATTTTCGTATGGACCAGATCAGCCAGATGATGCATGATAACCAGGTCTTTTTCCACCAAGTCATGAATACCCGGCCTCTGTACCTTTATCGCCACCAGGGTGCCATCGGGTAAAACAGCACGGTGCACCTGGCCAATGGAAGCCGCAGCCAGATGTTCCTCTTCAAAGCTCTGGAATAACTGGTCTAATGGTTTTCCCAGTTCACCCTCCACAATTACCTTTACCGTGTCAAAATCAAAGGGTAGGGTGTCATCCTGGAGTTTGGTGAACTCATCAGCCATCTCCTGCCCCACCAGATCCGCCCGGGTGCTCATCATCTGCCCCAGTTTAATAAAAGTGGGCCCCAGTTCCTCAAAAACCATTCTTAACCTTTCCGGGGCAGATGAATCCAGATCAAGATCAGAATCGTATTTGTACAATAGATCTCCCCAGCGCGACCCCTTAAGCTCCAGCTCACCCACCACATTATCAAACTGGTACTTAGCCAATAAGTGTACAATCTCTTTTAAACGCTGGTAATCTATTTTTTTCCGGGAAAATGACTTCATCAGCATCAATCCTCTTTTAATCAAGATAACTAGTGTAGGAACTAAAAAAAATTCGTCTAATAGACAGATTTTTTAGCCATTATACTTTTTTTGTTTCAAATTTTTATTGGAATTTTTTGTTTCAAAAAAACTTTGTATTACAAACTCTATCATCACCTTCTCATATAATATCCAGCCTTCTGGTGTGCTTATGGTCACAGATGCCTGATTATTCGATTTTCAATGGATCAGCAATCACCGCACCGATGAGTAATCCCATGGAAATGGCCACAAAGGTCAGGACCACCATAATCAGGTTGGAAATGGATGCAGAATAGTTCGCTCCAGCCAGTGTTGCCAGACTTATGAATCCAAGAGATCCAGGTACTAAAATCCAGAATGCAGGTATAATAGATACGTAGTATGGTGTTTTAAGCTTTGAACGTTCCAGGAATGTGCCCAAGACTGTCATGATGGCCGAGCCTAAAAATGCGCCGAACAGACCTCCCAGGAGGTAGTTTCCAGCCTGAAGTCCCAGGAAAGTGGCAGATAGCACAATCAAAACTCCCAACATGTCACGGTTTCTAATGGACATTAAGAGGTACATTCCCAGGGTGAAAACCAGGATCCCAATGTAGGGAGCCCACCATCCAAGGGGTGTGGCCAGATACGCCACCATGTAAGTCCCCGCAGAGAGTCCAACCACCTGAAGACCCATTATAACCCCAAAGAGGAGGAGTAACAGTATGACCACTCCCTGGACCAGGCGGCTGGCACCAGATATTACGTTGTTGGCTGCCAGTTCGTACATTCCAGTGGCCAGAACCACCCCTGGGATGAAGTAGGAAAGTGCTGGGACCAGTATGGTCAGGGATCCCTTTACAATTCCCTGCTTCACACCGAAAAAGAAGATCATGGACACCAGGAATGCAGTTAAAACCGGTAAAATAAGGGTTAGTCTGGGTTTATCCTCAGAGTATCCTATAATTAAACCTACAATTGCCCCTAATGCCCCACAGAATAGTAAATCATTAGTTGTGGGCAAAAGTAGCATTCCCAGACCAATGGAGTACAGTGCATATCCTAAAATGTGTCTTATGTAGTTATGCTTACGTTTAACATTTATTATATCATTTATACGGATAATACCCTGTTCTGGAGTTATTTCTGCATTTTCTGCCTGGTAAATTAACTCATATAATCGTGACACCTGGTCAAGGGGTAAGAGGCCCGGTTTCTGCCCGGTTACTGCCAGGGCTTTTGAATTCCCATCGCTGATCTTGATGAGTACGAAGGTGGGAAAGTCAATCACTTCCTGGGCTTTAACCCCATAAGCCCGGCATATGTTCTTTAAAATAGCTTCTATTGTCATCACTGCAATGCCTGCAGCAGTCATAGCCCGGGCTATTTCTGTTAAAAATTCCAGTAGATTTGGAGGTAAATCACCCCCATCTGATATGTTGGAAGGGTTTATGTGGTATGAATTAGTTTCAGGAACCATTAGCAATTACTCCCCGATCTATCCAAGTTTCTATAGATAAAATATGTTTTTTTAAAGGGATTAAATTTTGGGGAGTTATTGCTGTAAATCAAGAGTTTCTTTATAGATCAAACCAAATGCACGATAACTAAACAATTCAAAATAGGATGAAATTAAAAAGTAACCTATGAATCCCAGTAGTGGTATAAAATCTGTCATCAAAAATGCAATTAATGTTCCCGAAACTACAATAACCGTGACTGTGATGCTTAAAAAAATGTAGCGTATCCAACCGATTATTTTTATCCTATCATAAATTTCACTAATTTTTAGAGCAGCTGATAATTTTCCATGAAATGCCATGTTGGCCAGGGCCATGTTCACAAACAAAACGAATAAAACTGTTAAAAATATGCCCATCAACAGAATTACTGCACCCGCATCCGCCAAAGCTGATTTGAATAAGATAAAGTATCCAATAACCAGCATGATGCCTGGAATGAAACCATAAATAAATAGGACTAAAAATACCTTCATCCCATCGGTAAACATTCTGGGCCACTGATGGAATTTTGGGAGCTCATTATCTCCTTTAATTGAATATTCCATGGAACGAAGTAAATATCCTTCAATTACTAAATTAATTACTGCATACGCGATTAATAATGAAATTTGATACTCCGGATTTCCAAACCCCTCAGAAAATTCATTAATTAATTCACTTACTAAAAAGATCAATCCCAGGATTAAAAACCTTTTCCAGTTTGAAAAAGGATATTTATATGCGTTTTTTATAATGTTGCCCATTTCCATGATAAATTATCCCCAATAATCCTTATTTTACAACAAGTTAGAATAATCATTGTTTTATATAGGTTAATAACACCTTATTCACTAGTAATTATTACTAATATTTAAAAATAGCGCATTATGAATTGGCAAATTGTTTCATGGGCGTATGTTTTTAAATGTCTGTGTGCAAAGTTTAGTGTATATACTTCATCTTACATCAAACAACTTAAAGGAATTAATATGCTTGCAAAACGCATCATACCCTGCCTGGACTGCGACCTCAATGTCCCCCACGGCAGAGTGGTTAAAGGAGTGGAATTTAAACAGATCCGATATGCTGGAGAGCCTGTGGAACTGGCCACCAAATACTACCAGGACGGAGCAGATGAAATCGTGTTCCTGGATATAACCGCCTCACATGAGCGCAGGGAGACCATGGCCGATGTTATAAATGCAACCACCGAGAATGTGTTTGTGCCCATCTGTGTGGGCGGGGGTATAAGGAAACCCGCAGACTATGTGAACATGCTCAAGGCAGGGGCAGATAAATGTTCAACCAACACCGCAGCAATTAACAACCCAGATCTCATCAACGAAGCATCCAAGGTGGTGGGTAGTCAGGCCTGTGTCATTGGTATTGATGCCAAACGACGCTACATTGAAGACCCTAAAGAAAGTGACCAACACGTTATAATTGAAACACCCCAAGGTTACTGCTGGTACGACTGCAGTATCTACGGCGGAAGGGAATTCACAGGAATAGATGCGGTTAAGTGGGCTATGGAGTGCCAGGAACGGGGCGCAGGAGAGATTCTCCTCACCAGTATGGACCGGGACGGTACCAAGGATGGTTACGATATACCCCTCAACAAAACCATGAGCGAAATGCTGGATATTCCCATAATTGCCTCTGGCGGTGGAGGTAATCCGGAACATATCTATGAAGCATTCACCAAGGGTAAAGCAGATGCTGCTCTTGCTGCCAGTATCTTCCACTTTGATGAGTACCCGGTGCCTGTGGTGAAGGAGTTCTTGAAGGAGAAGGGCGTTGCAGTTAGACTCTAAACATTATATTTTTTTAGATTTCATTTCACTAACCACCTACCAATAT
Source organism: Methanobacterium sp. Maddingley MBC34 (assembly GCA_000309865.1). Classification (NCBI taxonomy): domain Archaea; kingdom Methanobacteriati; phylum Methanobacteriota; class Methanobacteria; order Methanobacteriales; family Methanobacteriaceae; genus Methanobacterium; species Methanobacterium sp. Maddingley MBC34. The sequence continues at coordinate 20,825 of AMGN01000014.1, forward strand.
ACATAATCAAAATCATATGAAATATCAGGCGAGACATTTGAAAAAACGAAAACACATCTTCCTGGACGACAATACCAAAGTCGACAGACTGGATAAGAAGATTAAAAAATACAACCGGTACAAGTCTCACAGTGAGAAAACCCCTGAGGAAGATTTCCGTCTGCAGGAGAAACTGGCCATGCTCAGCGTTGTGGCCAGTAACTTTATGATGACCGGCCACAGTCCCACCATGGTCCTAACCAAACGGGAGGAGGGTGACGAGGTTATGATGCCTGTGGGTGGTGGTCAGAAGGATCGGGCCCGGGAGATCATCTGCAAGGCAGATTTTCGTAAACTTTACCGTGGAGGTAAGGGCCGCAAAACAGACCCCCTCATGATCGTAACTGCCATCTGCATGTACGTCATGAGACAGGATAACCCACGAAGGGGAGATATACGTTATTCAAACGATTTTATTAGGAACGTTGGAGTAACCAAGGAAATTTACGGGCACATTAGCCAAAAACTAGATAATAAGCAAAATTCCTGATTTTTGATGTGTCGCTCTATATAGTGATAGCAAAATTTTGAGCTACAATCTATTTTTGATTTACTAATGATCAACCTACAATCTAAACAGGCGGAGCTCTGGACTTTTTTTAATATTATTAGCTAATTTTAGTGTTAGACTATAATTTTTGGATTAATTTTTTGGACTATATTTTTTTGATTTACGAAATTTTTGATTTATTTTGCACCACCACTTTAAAAATCCTTAAATAAATCTTAAAATATAATAGATAATATCATATCTGGTAAATTTTTATTTTTTTACGATGAGGGGGGTGATTTATTGCCTGTAATTGAAATAAAGGGCCTGACTAAATATTATGGTAAGGTTAAGGCCCTGAACAAGGTGAATATTACAGTAAATCAGGGGGAAATTTATGGTTTCATCGGACCCAACGGGGCGGGTAAATCCACCACTTTACGTATTTTACTTGGTTTGCTTCGAAAAAATGGTGGAGATGTTCGGGTCATGGGAAAAGACCCCTGGCATGATGCCGTGACCCTCCACCGTAACTTGACTTACGTTCCAGGGGAAGTGAATTTATGGCCGAATCTCACTGGCGGGGGGGGAATTGATCTAGTTGGCAGACTGAGAGGCGGCTTCACCCCTGAACGTAGAGAAGAACTTATAAAACGTTTTAAATTAGATCCTACCAAGAAATGTGGAGCTTATTCATCTGGTAATCGGCAGAAAGTTGCTTTGATTGCTGCATTAGTTTCTGATGTGGATCTTTACATTTTTGACGAGCCCACGGTGGGCCTGGATCCTTTAATGGAAGGTGTGTTCCGAAAATGCGTCAAGGAACTGAAAAAAGCTGGTAAAACTGTTTTTCTTTCCAGCCATATCCTGGCCGAAGTAGAGGCACTTTGTGATCGGGTTAGTATTATCAGGGAAGGGGAAATAATAGAAACCGGCACCTTCCAAGAATTAAGGCATCTCACTCGTACTTCAATAACCGTGGACACGCTTAAACCCATAACTGGAATGGAAGAGATGGGCGGAGTGCACAATCTAAGTCTTGAAGGAAATCACGCCCATTTTAGTGTTGATGCTGAAAAAATAGACACCATAATTAAACATTTAACCCACTTTGGCATTAGTTCACTCTTAAGCGCCCCTCCAACCCTTGAAGAATTATTCATACGATATTACGGTGACGAATACACTCCAATGGAAGAAGAACTCATCTAGGAATGATCCCATGGTTAATAAGGATGACTTTGCCGGTACTTCAGCCATGACCCAGCTGATATTGCGTCGGGACCTAAGGATATTGCCTATTTTTGTAATTTTCATGGTTATCATAGTGGTGGGCATTGCAGCCAGCTTTTTGGATCTGTATCCTGATGAAGCAATTCGTCAGGCATTTTTTCTACAAATGCAAAATAACCCCACCATTGTAGCATTCTTGGGCGCAGTGCTGGACCCTTCCATTGGGGGACTTACCGCATGGAGAACTGGAATTCCCGGGACAATCGTGCTGGGACTTATTAGCATATTTCTCATGATACGGCACACCCGTAGTGAGGAAAGAAAAGGGCGTTTGGAGCTTTTAAATTCCACCAGAGTAGGTAGACAGGCAGCGCTGTCAGCAGCGTTCATTGTCACTTATGGATTAAGTATTTTAATTTCTTTTGCTATTGCAGCAGGCCTTATTGGATTAGGTCTTTCTATAGAAAGCTCATTGGTACTTGGTCTGTCCATGGGGGTTTTTGGTTGTTTGATAGCTGCCATTAGTGGAGTGGCGGTTCAGTTAACTGAAAGTTCTGGGGATGCCCGATACATAACCGTGGGTATTTTGGTGGGTTTCTTTGTGCTGCGGATTCTGGGATGGGACAATGGAAATACTGCATGGGTCTCCTGGTTATCCCCAATTGGCTGGGTTCATCATATCCGTCCCTTTGCTGGTAATGAGTTATGGGTATTTGGAATATTCCTTATCTTCATCACCGGATTGACAGTTACTGCCTACTGGTTATCCTCCAAACGAGACCTGGGCGCAGGGATAATAAACCAACGCCCAGGTCCCGCCCATGGATCTCTTCGCTTAAAAAACTCATTAGCACTGGCCTGGATGCTTCACAGTGGCATGTTACTCTTTTGGATAGTGATATTTGCTTTATTAGGAGCCATGTTCGGTTACACAACCCAGACAGTCACTGACATGATAAATGCAAACCCCCAATTTATGAGTCTTATGTCCCAGTTAGGAGGTAATGCCGGGCCTGGTGATAGTTACTTCACATTCGTATTAGCATCTTTAGGCGAAATATTCGCAGTTTATGCTATTCTAGCCACACTTAAACTACGATCTCAGGAGTCCAAGAAATATTCTGAATTCATACTTACCAGTTCAGTCAGTCGAAACGATTGGGCTGTTAGTAACCTCATATTTGCAGTATTAGGATCAGCGTTAATCATGATAATCTTTGGCATGGTTTTCGGATTGAGTTACGGTTTAAATACTGGAAATTTATCCACTGATCTCCCACGTATATTAGCAGCGGTAATGGCTTATTTACCCGCTGTATGGATATTTTGCGGGATCTCAATGGCATTATTCGGATGGTTACCTCGATTTACTTCATTGAGCTGGGCAACCCTGGGTTTGATCGTGACGATTGATTTATTAAGTGGATTTTACGACCTGAACCCCTGGATAAAAAATTTATCCCCCTACACCAATGTGCCTAAATTACTAGCAGGTGATACACTGGGATGGTCATTGTTTTTAGTCCTGGTGGTGGCATCCTTGCTTATATTAATCGGTATGGTGGGCTATAAGCGTAGAGATATAAATGGATAATTAATACTGGAATTATTCTTAAGGGTTTTTTTATCATTACACAGCCAACGACTTAAATTGGAAGTAATAATGCCTATTGATTTCGAATGTGTCCTACCATTGGACTATGGATGAAAAATATGCCCTTATGATTGTAAACACCACATATATCACGTTATGAGATATTAAAGCTTAATACTGGAGAAATTTAATATTCTAATGATTTTATTAGGAACGTTGGAGTAACCAATGACATATATCAGCACATTAGCCAAAAACTCGAAGCTAGACAAAATTCCTGATTTTTGATAGGTCGCTCTATATAGTGATAGCAAAATTATTTAGCTACACTTCTTGTTTTAATTAAACTTTAAAATTTTAGCACCATTACTATCAGGGAAAGATCTATCCCCGATCTGTACCTCAGATCCGTTTATATCTCAGAAATTCATCCAGGAATTTTTATTCCTCAGCAACCAGTGGCAATTTACTGATCTTCCAGGCCACAAAACCACCTAAAATATTATAAGCCCCATTAAAACCAGATTCTCTCATTTTTTGGAGGAAATATCCTCCCCGGACACCACTCTTACAGTAGATCAGATAGTTCTTATCTTTATCCAGTTTTTCCACTTTACTCTGGAACTGGTGGCCATCATAATCCAGGTTCACTGCCCCAGGAATGTGTTCTTTTTTAAACTCATCATAAGGCCGTATATCCAGTATTGTAATCTCTGATTCTTTTTCAATTAAATCAAGGGCACTATCTGGAGTTATGGTAATGAATTTTGACATTTTTAACACCATTTTATTTATTGTTTTAATTAGCTTTCTTATTTTCTATGGTCATCCAGAATTTATCAACAGATGAAAAGAATAGATATGATTAAAAGAAACCACCTCCCCCTACCTAAGCAAGTGGATTAGATCAGATGATATCCTCTCCATAATTTTAATTGTCATGATTATGTCATCATTCATGTCCAAAATAGGGAATGTGACAAAAATTCACCCTTTTGCATCCGTAAAGTATATATACGGGTTAAAAGGATAGTTATATTCCATACCAGGGGGACAATCTAATATCCCAGAGTTCCCAAATAATGGGGGGTTACAGTTTAAATCCATAGCGATTACTGTCGAAAAAGAAGGAAATAAATACATTAAAACTGATCTTAGAGGAAGCCAACTCCTCCAATCTTCACATTTAAATAAGGGCACTGCTTTTAGTACTAAAGAACGTGAATTATTCAATCTTATCGGACTCCTACCTCATTCTGTGGAAACTCTGGATGAACAGCTTCAGAGGGCCTATCACCAGTACTCTCTCCAGGCAGATGACCTCCAGAAAAATATCTTTCTAAACAACCTTTACCATACCAATGAAACTCTTTTTTTCCGTCTTATTCAGGAACACATCCAGGAAATGATGCCCATTATATACACACCCACTGCAGGGCTGGCTATTCAACATTACAGTGATGAATTCCGGAAACCCCGTGGAATTTATCTTTCCTACCCTGACCGGGAGCATGTTGATGAAATCCTGGATAATTGGAATGATGCTGAAATTAACCTGATTGTTTTAACTGATTCTGAGCAGATACTGGGAATTGGTGACCAGGGAGCCAATGGAATTGGTATTTCCGTGGCTAAACTGGTGGTTTACACCCTATGTGCCGGTATTAACCCAAGGAGGATGCTCCCTATTATGATTGATGTGGGCACCAATAATCCCCGTCTACTGGAAGATCCTTTCTACCTGGGTTGGCGCCATCCCCGTATCAGCAGTGAAGAATACCACCAGTTTGTGGAAACAGTGATTAATGCCATTAAAGAGAAGTTCCCCCAGGTTTTCCTCCAGTGGGAAGATTTCGGGAAGAAAAATGCCAGATATCACCTTGACCGTTACCAGGATGTGATGTGCACCTTCAATGATGATATGCAGGGTACCGGGGCTGTTGCCATGGCCGCTCTCCATAATGCTTTGAAATTAACCGGAACCCCTCTATCTCATCATCGAGTGCTTATTTACGGGGCTGGAACTGCCGGCTGTGGTATCGCAGACCAGATCTGGGAACAGCTGGTCAAGGAAGGTCTCAACCATCAGGAAGCCTATAATCATTTCTATCTCATGGACCGTCAGGGACTGGTAACCAGTAACCGGGACAATATTGACTACTTCAAAGCACCCTACACCCGTAGTTCAACTGAAACAGATAACTGGGATCCTGCAGATGATCCTACGAACCTTCTGGATGTGGTGCGAAATGTGCAACCTACCATCCTTATTGGCACCAGCACAGTGCAGGGGGCTTTCAACAGGGAAGTTATAACAACCATGGCCTCCCATGTGGAAAGACCTATAATATTCCCATTATCCAATCCTTTGACCCTGGTGGAAGCCATACCAGAGGATATAATCCGATGGACAGAAGGACGTGCCCTGGTAGCCACTGGAAGCCCTTTTAGTGATGTAGAGTTTCAGGGAAGGTCTTACCCTGTTTCCCAGTGCAACAACGCCCTTATATTCCCTGGACTGGGTCTGGGCATAATCAGCTGCCAGGCCGAAAGGGTGACCTCAGGGATGCTGGATGCCGCCACCCTTGAACTGGCCAATTCTACTGATGAGGATACTCGACTGCTGCCTGAAATATCCCAGCTGCAGGAAGTGAGTAAAAATATTGGGGTTGCAGTGGCCAGACAGGCCATTCTGGAGGGAGTAGCCAGGATCAGGAAAGATGGAGATGTTACAAATCTGGTGAAATCCAATATCTGGGAACCAGCTTACGTACCATACAAACCACTAACTATGGAAAATTCCAAATAATGACATAGTACTAGTTTATAGTTTTAATAATCCATTTTAACCTAATTTCGGCAATATTATTGAATCTAAATTGTGAAAATATTTCTTTTCTTTTAAGTTAAGTAATGAAAAATTCCACCTGGTTTTGAGTTATCATCCAGATAGGAATATTAACCCCCATAATCATAATAATCCATGACAATTAATTAAAATATTATGATAAAGGAAATCGAAGGTTAGAACATGTCATTGGTCATAAACACCACCACACCGGAAGGAATAGTCTTAGCTGCAGATAGCAGACAAAGTTATCGTAATATGAAGGGCATGGCCCGTATTGGCAGTGAAAACGCCATTAAACTCTTCCAGATCAATCGAAGGATCGGGGTGGGCATAACTGGCCTGGCCTTCCTCCCTGAAGGAGGGGTGCAGAAGAATGTCAGCCAGTACATTGAAGAGTTCCGACGATCCTCCAAGGTTAAGGACATGGAGGTAAAGGATGTGGCACGGAAGCTGCACCACCTCTTCAACGACAAATACCACTGGAAAGAACAGTTAGGTCAGATAAAAGCCAACATCCAGAATGACCTGAACTCCAAGGGATGCACCGTGCTGGAGATGAAAATGGAAGACCAGCTATTAAAATTCAGCTTCAAAACTCCACAGGGAACCATTGAAAATGGTGTAGCCCGGGCCGACCCCATTGAAATACTGGTGGCAGGTTACAACCCCGACGGAACCCACCAGGTTCACAGTGTGTCCATACCAGGACCCACACAGAAACTCAGGGACAGTAAAAAGCCAGGCATGGAATACGGAAGTTCATGGCTTGGCCAGGGAGACGTGGCCGCCAGGATAGTGCTGGGATTTGATGGCAGGATCCAGAATGTGGACTTTGTTAAAGAGGCAGTCCAGGCCCGTAGCGAGCAGGAAATCCAGGCTCAACTGAGAGGATTGGAATACGCCATCCAGTGGGGAACCATGACCCTGCAGGATGCCATTGACTTCGCCACACTGATGATCCAGACCACAAGTGCCATACAACGCTTCAGTGATGGTATTAACGCCGACCCCGGGGACATGCCGGGCGTGGGAGGGCCAATTGACTTGGCAGTCATCACCCCTGACCATGGCTTTGTTTGGGTTAAGAAAAAGCAGTTAAAATTCGTTGATTGTGAGGTTGATCTGGACAACGAACCATTCCTTTAATCAGAGTATATTTCATTAAAATAACTGGGTTAATTAATAATTAGGTCCATAAATTAATTAAATCCCAATTTATTCATTGTCCCAATTTATTCATTGAAATATATTCACACCTCAAATGGGGAGTTAAAATGTCTGATCTGGCAAGTCTTTTAGCAATAACCATACCACTTTCCTGGGCTGCAGCAGTGAGCCCAGTGACCCTGTCCATTTTTCTGGTTATAATGTCCATGGCTAAAAAACCCAGACTGGCTGGTTTTTCATTTTACATGGGAGCCATCGTGGTTCTTCTGGTAACCGTCATCATTGGAATCTTTTTGGGTCAAAAATTAAGTGCCTCTGGTCATGCGGACCCTGTCACCATGGCCGCTATAGATATTTTCCTGGGTGCTGTGCTGTTTCTTCTTGGATTTAGAAACATGGTAAGCAAGGAACATGGCCGAAGTAACAATATTTTGAATCGCCTGCAGGTAGATCCAAAAACCGGTAAAGTGCGTCAGTTCATCAAATACTTTTCCATTGGAATTATAGCATTTCTGATGAATTTTAGCACCGCCATCTTTGTCCTGGCAGTGGGACGCACCATAGGCGTAGCCAACTCAGGTTTCACCAACGATACTGCATCCGTTCTCATTTTAATTCTCATCACCCTTTTAATAATAGAAATACCACTAGTATTCTTCATTCTCATGCCAGATAAGGCCCAAAAAGTTCTGAATCCAGTTAATGAATGGATCTCCAACCATGGCAACCTGGTGACCGGAATTTTCTGCATTGCCATTGGGTTTTTCGTGGTTTACAGTGGACTGCAGAAACTGGGAATAACCTAAGTCAAGCAATTAAATCCCCACTCATAATAGGATGTGTTTTAATGGATAATCTCTCATTTGACCAGTATATAAAAACTTTCGATAGTTTCGGACGATATTCTGAAGAATAGAGCCACCAGTTGAAACACTTACTCCATATCGGAAATCAGCACTTAAAAAAGGGATTTTCTGTTCTGGACATTGGCGCCGGAACTGGATTTTTTATTAGGGACTTTTTAAAAGGATTCAAACCAAGAGCTTCCAGTTACACTGCCATAGAACCTTCAAAAGAACATGTGCATAAAATTAAGCAGAACTTCCAGGCCATTCCCCTAGAATTAGAGATCTACAATGAAATTTTCACCCCTCAAACTGATTTTAAACAAAAATTTGACCTTATTGTCATGTCCCACTCGTTATACTGGTTTATGCCCGACCCGGAACCCTATATTTTAAATGCTCTTAAATTATTAGAGGAAGATGGTGTTGCGGTGATGTACCTCCAAACACCTTATTCTGCTTCTCATATCTTAAACCTCTTATTTAAAAATGTACTTCCCGAAAACAGAACTCCAAACCATGAAATAAATAGTTGGACCATTCTGGATATCCTGGATGAGAATAATATCCATTATAAGATTTCCAATCTTCCCGGAACATTTAATGGGAATCACTTGTTCAAACCGGGACATAAGGAACTTTTACACGAACTTATATCATTTTTCCTATCAATTCAAGCTGAATCAACCGATTATATAACGCTTAAACGGGCTGAAGAAGCTTTGAATAAGCTATCTTACAAAAATGGTGAGAATGTTAAATTGAATTTGGAAGTAGGTGCCATTACCGTGTTAGGAGGTATTCCTAAATTTTAATAATATGCCTTATTTTAACATGACCCCCGACGAATGAAATTTAGCAGGGTATTTATACCAGGTACATCTCTTCAGCGCGCCTTAGAAGTTCTTCACGGAATTTAGGATGGGCAATGTTAATTATTTCATACGCCCTTTCACGGGTGGATTTTCCCTTGAGATTGGCCACTCCATACTCTGTTACCAGGTAATGGGTGTCCATGCGGGGTGTGGTGACCATGGCCCCTGGATCTAAATGGTCCACCACCCGTGATATGGCACCGTTTTTAGCGGTGGAGTAGAATGCCAGTATCGACTTGCCTTCTTTGGAGTCGAACGCTCCTCGAACAAAATCAAGCTGCCCCCCGGTTCCACTGTACTGATGGCCAGCCAGGTACTCTGCATTGCATTGACCCAGAATATCTACTTGGATGAGGGAATTTATGGATATCATACGGTCATTTTTGGCTATCACTCCCGGGTTGTTCACATAGGAGCAGGGGTAGCTTTCCATGGCCGGATTCTGGTTCATGAACTCCAGCATCTCCTGGTCCCCCTGGGCCACGGTGAACACGTGCTTACGTGGGTGGAGCGTTTTCTTTTCCCCGGTTACAACTCCCTCCTTTATGAGGTGAACCATTCCCGGTCCAAATACTTCGGTGTGGATGCCCAGATCGTTATGGTTTTCCAGTTGTTGGGCCACGGCATTGGGGAGTACACCGATACCCATCTGGATGGTTGCACCATCCGGCACTAATTCAGATATTTTTTTACCAATGATATCTGCCTCAGGCTGTTTATATCCACAGGGGAAGTCAGGAATGGTTTGGTGGTTTTCCACCACTGCATCCACCTCTGAAATGTGGATCAAGGAATCACCAAATACACGGGGCATGTTACGGTTCACTTCCACTATTAAAACCCGGGCTGCGCGGGCTGCGGTGGAGGTGAAGTCGTTGGCTGTTCCAAAAGAAAAATAACCTGCATCATCCATTGGTGAAACCGTGGTTATGCACACATCAACCCCAATGAACTCTTCCAGGAGTCGGGGTATTTGATGTAGGTGGTTGGGAACGTAATAGTTAAGCCCGGCACTAACCAGGCCCCTGGTACCAGAATCCACGAATCCACAGTAGGCTTCCACACAGTCCATCAAATCAGGGGCCAGGATGGTTGAACAGACAGAATCCAGGGGTAGTACTGAGAACATTCTCATTTTTTCAAGATCACCCTCCCGGAGACATTCAGCCACCGCCTTGAGGAGGGCTGGTGGTTCGGCCATGGTGAGTCCATGGACCAGCATGTCCCCTTTTCGGATTAACTTAACTGCTTCTTCTGGTGTGGTTAATTTTCTCCTGTATTCTTTTTTATACACTTAAAAACCCCCTTAAGTTCCCTTTTTAAGTTTATTTCAGCGTGTTTTTAAAAAGTGGCATGGAATTAAATTAATATCATTTTTTTTATTCTGTATTTTCCTTTGATCCAACTCCTAGAAGGTATCCTCCGAATCCCAGTAACCATAGGACAACAGGATAGGCCACCCATCTTTCCACTCCACCCCCACCCAGTACTGGCATGAACATGCTGGATGTAAAGAGGAAGAACAGGCAAATGATTCCAAAAATGAGTGTTATGTATTTAAGTGGTGATTTAATTAATCGGTAGGAGTAGATAGCAGATAAACCCCCGCTGATGAAGGTGGTGAGGGAAACTATGGGATGTTGAGGGGTTATATTACCTGGGAATATTCCCACGCCCAGAATTCCCAGTCCCAGTAATCCTATTAATATCCCAGCTATCTTATCGTTGTAATATTTGAAAAGGAAATAATTACCCACCAGTATCATGATTCCGGCAATTATCATGGTAAGGTTGAATATAGTTGCCGATGGCTGAGTTATGATACTGTTGGGTGGTACTGTGGATCCCAAATCACTGATCATGCTTTTAGCTGTGGTATAAGTGAGTTCTTCGGGGTAAAAAATTTCTCCAGTTATTATCCCCATTAAAACCACAGAAGCAGCCAGGAAGAAAAGAATTCCAGCCAGGGTAAGGTTGGAGTTATTGGATGGTTCCTTTATATTGGTCATGATAATCATTCCAAGTCAATTATTTTGAGACAAAGTTATAGACTAATTTAATAGAATAATATATTCATGGCATTATTAGATTTTATTCGTTCCATAACTCCTTTGTTAAAATCAGGAAAAAAATACAATCTAATTGTACCCAGCATTCTAATTATTATGGGAGGAATAAACCATATTGATAATTCACTACAACAACGGTTTACTGGCTATGAAAATACCATTATCCTTGGTGATCTTAATCATTCCGTCTCTTTCTATGATATATACAATGAAATTCTCAAAATCTTTCCGCTTCTGACCTTTTATGGTCTCATTATTTCCAAAGGAAAGAATATAATCCACCAGAGGACCAGCTTCAGTTACTTCCAGACCATCAGGATATTCAATCATCTGCACCTGGTCAAAAGATTCACTTAACTGTTTTTCTCCATTTTCCAAGCCAAAAGCACGCGCTATTGGTTCTAAAGAATAATAAATCTTATCATCATAGGCAAAGACCAGTTCACTTAACTCCTTCATGTTGTCCAGTCCAAATGTGGTGGCATACAGTGCACCATCACTTTTAAGAACCCTGCTTATCTCCGATATAGCCTTTTTCCTGTCGGGAATGTGGTAGAGCATTAAATTGGCAATTACAATGTCCAGAGAATCATCAGGGTAGGGAATTTCCTGAGCATCCAGTACCTGGTATTCAAACCGGTCTGCATTATTACCCAATACATTATGCGCGTCAGAGAGCATCCCTTGAGAAAAATCTGATAAAATGATGTGGGCATCTTCCGGTATTCGGTTTGAGTTAGCTTTCCATAAAAGTCCATTACCACATCCAATCTCCAGTAGCCTTGCGTTAGGCGGAAACCGGATCTGGTCAAAAATCCATAAAAGCCAGGAATAAGGGTTGATTTTAAATCTTTTGCTTAATTCCACCCGGGCCATGAAATTCTTTGAATTTGAATACTGTTCTTTGAGTAAACTCATTTTTTCCTCATTCCCCCATTTAATACCCTTAATCTTATTTCTATTGTATGATAATGTAGCCCTCGAATAATTAATATCTTGCAATTTTTTTTATAATCCCCACATGCCAAGGTTCTGTTAAATTTTTTTGTGGTTAGTATAATTTTATGACAATAAACTTGAATTTATGTAATAAAGTACTCAAGTAACAATCATTGTTAACCTATGAACAAGAAACAACGGCCAAGACTGGCTGAAAATGTGGCGGTGTATATATTCGTACCAGAATGATTTGAAATCTCTTTATTATTTTTTAATATTTGAATCATTCTGTGTTGTTTACCAATAAAATGTTGTAACGGATGACAATATTTTAAAGAACCATCAAAATTTTATTTAAACACATTTAATTAAATATTCAAACGTATTTTTCATTTTAAACCAAGTTTTTATAATTTTAATTTAGAAAAATTTTAATATTAGTGATTATTAACTGTGAGTGAATAATAAATAAAACATATTCATTGTTAATGAACGAATCAGCATAAAGGAGGTGAAAACGTTAAAAAAGGAATAACTGCAAATAAAATCTTCATTTCTCTACTGATTCTTATCATGGTGTTCGTTTTTGGTGCTAGTGCTGTTTCTGCAGCTGATACTAGCCAATCCAGTGATTATGTACACAATCAAAATTTATCTTCAGATGAACCATCCAATATTACTATTTCTGGTCAGGTAAGTTATTGCTCAGATGGAAGCCCTTTTGAAGGGGCTGCAGTCTCAGTTGATGAAAATGGGACCCACATCACCAATACTACTACCCTAGCAGACGGTAGTTACACTTTAAACTTCCAGAGCATCAGCAAGGATTTCACATTAACTGCAAGTTACAATGGCCACAAACCAACATCCCAAGAAATCACTGTAGAAGCAAATTCGGATGGAAGTTACTATGGAATTGGAAACTTCAAACTAGGAAATAATGATGCATACGTCTATAAAGGATGGGAAACCGACTCTTCACAGATAATTACATTCTCAGATGGAACAAACATCGATGGAACTGCATCAAATGCTCGAACAACAATTGCATCAGGTATAACTTATGCTACAAGTCACCCTGGTGTAAATACAGTATACATCGCCCCGGGTACCTACAATGAACATGGTATAACTATCTCCTCATCTGTTAAATTATGTGGTGAAGATCCAAATACGACCATAATCGATGGCCAACACAATAGTGAGGGTATATTCACCGTAAACGCAGGAAATGTCACCATGGAAAACCTGACAATGGTTAATGGAAATCATTTTTATGGTGGTGCTATTTACAACACTGGAGGGAATTTGAACATTACTGACTGTATCTTCAAAAGCAACACTGCCGACGGTAGTCCTTATGGAATGGGTGGTGCTATCTACAATTACATTTCCCTTATTGTAAATATCACTAACTGTACTTTTGAGAGTAATTACGCAAGTGATTATGGTGGTGCTATTTCTAATGCGTGGAATTGTACTTGCAATGTGAATGGAAGTACTTTTATAAGTAATTCCGCTTCTACGAATGGTGGTGCTATCAGCAGTAATGGTCAATTAACGGTTATGAATAGTAATTTCGAAAATAACTCCGCTGGAACTGGTTACGGGAAAGGTCAAGGTGGAGCAATTGCCCGGAACGATGGAACCTGCGAGTTACATTTTAACAGATTCTATGGAAACACCGGAAGTACTGCTAGTGAAATTTTCTGTGGTGCTTCAAATCCTTCAGGAAGCGTGAATGCCACATACAACTGGTGGGGTTCAAATAACAGCCCTTCTACATTGAAATTTTATAGTATTGTTTACTATAGTCCCTGGATTGTCCTGACCGCTACTGCAAATCCTACAACCATCAAACAAGGTGAAAGCGCAACAATTACTGCAAATTTACTGTATGATAATGGAATTTTATCACATCCCAATGATCTTCTATCTTATTATCACGACCCGGCAAACGGCCATGTACCCGATGGTATTCTGGCTACTTTCAGTACCAGTAATGTGCCCTCTTTAGGTACATTGGATCCTGCAACAAGTACTACAAAGAACGGGACTACTACATCATCCTTCAGAGGCACCAGCGCAGGTACAGCTAATATAAACGTGAACGTGGATGGTGTTTCCAAGTTAGTATCCGTTACAATTGAGAGTGTGCCTGTGGCTGCAGATGACACAGCAAACACCAACGAAGTAACAACACTGAACGGGAACGTATCTACCAACGACTTCCCTTCAACATACGGAACAAACAATTGGAACCTCCAAAACCCCCCAACGCATGGAACAATAACTTTCAATAGTGATGGGAGTTATTCTTACACACCCCACAATGATTACTTCGGACAAGATAGCTTCACTTACACTATAAGCGACCAAAAACCACAAACATCCAACACAGCAACCGTAACCATACACATAAACGGCA
>AMGN01000015.1 GCA_000309865.1 Methanobacterium sp. Maddingley MBC34
TAGCAAGTCATTAGCAAGTCATTAGCAAGTCATTAGCAAGAAATCAATAACTATAAATTATTCAGAATAATGCATTATGATGGAATTATTAAAAATGCATTATGATGGAATTATTAAATAAATCATTAAGAAAGTAAATAAATCACAAATAAATCATTCACGAGCATCAATCATTAAAAAAAAATTGATATTACTTAGAATAAAATGGAAAGAAATGAAATTAATGGTAGAAATGAAATTAGACCATAGGAAGAAATTATGATTTCAGATAGAAAATTAGAGCATTTGCTATTATGTACCCACAGCGATGTGGAATACCATAAAAAAACAGGATTTAAAGATGTGGAACTCGTCCACAAAGCCCTTCCTGAAATAAATAAGGAAGAAATAGATTTATCCACTTCCCTACTTGGGAAAAAAATGGATGCACCCATTATAATAACTGCCATCACTGGAGGACACCCTTCATCAATGGCAGTAAACCAGAAACTGGCCCAGGCAGCAGGAAAACTCAACATAGGCATGGGGCTGGGAAGCCAGAGAGCTGCAGTTGAAAACCCAGAACTTACATCTACCTATACCGTGGCACGTGAAGAAGCACCAGATGCATTACTAATTGGTAATATAGGGGCTCCTCAGATGGAACAGGCCTATGAGGCCAGCCAGATGATGGACCTGGATGCCCTAGCCATTCATCTAAACCCACTACAGGAGGCCATCCAGCCAGAGGGAGATGTGGACAGTAGAGGATGCTTGGAAAAAATCCAGAAAACCACAGAAGAGATGAAAATCCCGGTAATAGCCAAGGAAACCGGTGCCGGAATTAGTGGAAACCAGGCCAGACTACTGGAAAATGCGGGTGTTAAAGCCATTGATGTGGCAGGAGCCGGAGGAACAAGCTGGGCAGCAGTAGAAACCTACCGTTCCCAGGATAAAGATATGGGTGAATTATACTGGGACTGGGGCATACCTACAGTAGCCAGCACAGTAGAAGTCAGCCAGTCAGTCCAGATCCCCATAATATCCTCTGGAGGAATAAGGAACGGATTAGAAGCAGTTAAAGCCCTGGCCTTAGGGGCCGGTGCTGTGGGAATGGCATTACCAGTTCTCAAAGCATCATACCTTGGTGAAGAAGCATTGATGGAATTCTTCCAGAAATTTCTGGACCAGATCCGGGTGGCCATGTTCCTGGTGGGAGCATCAAACCTGAAAGAACTACAAAAAACGGACCTGGTAATCCAGGGAAAAACAAGAGAATGGCTCACAGAAAGGGGCTATGATACTAAAATTTATGCAAGGAGGTCATCCTTATGAGTGTGGAAGTTATCGCCGTAGGCGGATATGAAGAAGTGGGCAAAAACATGTCTGCAGTTAAAGTGGGGGATGATGTGGTTATATTTGATATGGGAATCAACCTGGACAGGATCCACATCCACGAAGACACTGACATTGCCCGTATGCACAGTCTGGATCTGATTGAAAGGGGAGTCATACCTGACGATACTCTGATGAAGGATGTGGATGGAAAGGTTCGTGCCATTGTATTCAGTCACGGACACCTGGACCACATTGGAGCAGTGGCCAAATTGGCCCACCGTTACGACGCACCCCTCATTGGAACACCCTACACCCTGGCACTGGTGGAAAACAGTATAAAACAGGAACGAAAATTTGAGGTTACCAATCCTTTGCAGGTGTTAAACTCTGGAGAAAAGATGCAGCTTTCCCCGGACATCACCCTGGAATTTGTACACACCACACACAGTATACCCCAGGCAGTCCACCCGGTACTGCACACATCCGAAGGAATCATTGTCTATGCCAATGATTACAAATTCGACAACCATATGATGCTCAGCCCACCCCCGGACTATGAACGGTTACGGCAACTGGGAAGGCAGGGAGTCCTGGCATTAATTGTGGAAACCACCAGGATGACCGAGACCAAACAGGAAAAAACCCACTCTGAGAAAGTGGCCAGAATAGTCCTGGAGGACATAATGAAGGATATGCTCCCTTCCAATGAAGGATTACTGGTCACCACATTCAGCAGTCACATTGAGCGTATCCAGGCTATATGTAACATCGCCCAGGAAAGTAACCGTAAAATCCTCCTCCTGGGACGGTCAATGGAACGCTTCGGAAGTATAGCTGAGAAAATGGGAATTTTAAACCTACCTGCCGGTGCAAGTCTCTTCGGAAGCCCTAAATCAGTTAACCGGGCACTGGCCCGTGCTGAGGAGAACCGCTCTGATTACATACTGGTAACCACCGGGCACCAGGGAGAACCCGATGCCTTACTGCCCAGAATAGCCAGTGGAAGAACCCACTTCAACGTAGCCCCAGGAGACAACGTGGTTATCAGCGCACCAATCATACCCAACCCCACCAACGCCGCCAACCGAAACCTTATGGAACGACGTTTAAAAGGTAACGGGGCACGAATCTTTACTAATGCCCACGTATCCGGACACGCAGGCAGGGAAGACCACCGTGACTTCATACGCATGCTCCAACCCGAGCATATCATACCATCCCATGGTGACTTGGAAATGCTGGCCGCCTACACAGAACTAGCCGAGGAAGAGGGATACAAGATGGGTAATGATATTCACGTACTTAGAAATGGACAGGCACAGGTTTTCAACGGAGGACTTTAATGGAAACAAAACTGGAAGTAACCGAGATTCTCAAAAGATACTCTGCAGACATAGATCAGGAGATAACCAGGGCACTGGGAACAGTGGACCCCGAAACACTCCAACAGGCATCAGAACATCTGGTTAAAGCCGGTGGGAAAAAACTCAGACCATCACTGGTGGTCTTAAGTGCAGAAGCAGTGGGTGGTGAAGTTGAATCCGCCCTGAAAACAGGAGCTGCAGTGGAACTTATCCACACCTTCAGTTTGATCCATGATGACATCATGGATCAGGATGAGAAAAGAAGGGGAAAACCCTCGGTACATGTACTGTGGGGAGAACCCATGGCCATCCTGGCCGGGGACACCCTCTTTTCCAAGGCATTTGCCTCGGTAATGAAGAGTGAAGAAGATGGAGTGACACCGGAACTGATACTACCCGCCCTTCACACTGTAGTGGATAGCTGTGTTAAGATCTGTGAAGGCCAGGCACTGGACATGGGATTTGCCGAACGCACAGATGTCAGGGAAGAAGAATACCTGACCATGATCTACAAGAAAACCGCAGCACTCATTGCAGCCGCCACCAAAGCAGGAGCAATACTCGGCGGAGGAACACCAGAACAGGTGGAAGCCCTCTCAGAGTACGGTCGTTTGATTGGTATGGCCTTCCAGATACAGGATGACTACCTGGATGTGGCTAGCTCTGAAGAAGACCTGGGAAAACCAGTGGGCAGTGACATAGTAGAGGGTAAAATGACCCTACTGGTGGTGCACGCCCTGAGCCAGGCCAGCCCTGAAGATAGGGAAAGACTACTTACCATCCTTAAAGAAGAGGGTGATGAGAATGTTTCTGAAGCAATGGATATCATGGAAAAGTATGGATCCATACAATACGCCTGGAAAGTAGCTCAGGAAGATGTTAACAATGCAAAAGAGTTGCTGGTAAATGTTTTAGATGACAGCCCATCACGGGACGCACTTATTATGATAGCGGACTTTGTACTGGAACGCAGTCACTAAAAAAACCCTTAAAACCTTATTATTTTTCAATT
The DNA here is from genome assembly GCA_000309865.1 of Methanobacterium sp. Maddingley MBC34. Lineage (NCBI taxonomy): Archaea > Methanobacteriati > Methanobacteriota > Methanobacteria > Methanobacteriales > Methanobacteriaceae > Methanobacterium > Methanobacterium sp. Maddingley MBC34. The sequence goes on from AMGN01000015.1 coordinate 3,694, forward strand.
ATTTACCTATTTTTTTTTTATTAAGCAAAAATGATTTATCTGGTCTAGTATGAAAATGACCAAAAAAACGAAGTGATTATCAATGGATAAACTGGAAGAAATCATTCGAAAGTACACTCTTATCAACGCAGCTAAACACGGAGGCCAGGCCCAGCCCGGAGCAGTTATAGGGATGATAATGAGCAAACACCCTGAATACCGTAAAGATGCAGGGCAGGTTTCCAAAACAGCAGCTCAAATCGTTGGAACCATTAACAATATGCCTTTAGATGCTCAGAGCAAGGAACTGGAAGAATTAGGGGGTTACCAGGAGAAAAAAGTGGAGAAGGTCAAGGGATTAGTGGACCTGCCCCAAGTGGAGAAAGATGTGGTGCTACGTTTTGCACCAAATCCATCTGGACCCCTCCATATAGGACATGCACGGGCAGCAGTTTTAAACCAGGAATACAGAAAACGATACGGGGGTAAGCTAATCCTGAGGGTTGAGGACACAGACCCTCGCAGGGTTGACCCTTCTGCTTACCAGATGATACCGGAAGACCTGGCCTGGATGGGTGTTAAGTGGGATGAACAGATCATCCAGTCCGACAGGATGGAGATCTACTATGAGCATGCTCTTAAACTCATTGAAAGAGGCGGAGCCTACATGTGCACCTGCCCGGGAGACGTGTTCAAGGAGCTTAAAGATTCTTCTAAAAGTTGCCCCCACCGTGACGCTCCAGTTGAAGATAACCTTGCACTCTGGGAGAAAATGCCTGAAACAGGTGAAGGAGAAATGGTTCTCCGTGTTAAAACTGATATAAAACATAAAAATCCAGCAATACGTGACTGGGTGGCCATGAGAGTAGTGAATGATGCACACCCTCGTATGGGTTCTAAATATAAGGTTTATCCCATGATGAACTTCTCAGTGGCAGTGGACGACCACCTCATGGGTGTGACTCATGTACTTCGTGGTAAGGACCACCTGGCCAACAGTGAAAAACAGGAATACCTCTACCACCACATGGACTGGGAAGTACCCCAGTTCATCCACTACGGAAGGCTTAAAATGGATGACGTTAGTCTGTCCACATCCCAGGCAAAAAAGGGAATAGAAGACGGTGTTTACAGTGGCTGGGACGACCCCCGCCTGGGCACTATCCGTGCCATTGCCCGGAGGGGTATACAGGCTGCAGCTATAAAAGAGTTAATGATGGAAATAGGGGTGAAAATAGCAGACTCCACCGTAACCTGGAAGAAGATCTACGGATTGAACCGTACTTTCCTGGAAGAAAAAGCAAACCGCTACTTCATGGTGGAAACCCCACATCCAGTTGAAATTAAGGGAGTGCCAGCGAAACTACTGGGAACCGTGGAAAGACCATTACACCCTGACCACCTGGACAGGGGAATGCGTAGCCTGGAATTTGATGGAAAAGTCTACCTGGATGAGAAGGACATACCCGCACAGGCAGATCAGGTGATAAGGTTAATGGATGCTGTGAACATTACCTTCCAGGATGGTCAGGCACAGTACCATAGTGAAGGAATTGATGAAGCCCGAGACTCAAAGGCCAGGATAGTGCAATGGGTGCCCATGAAAGGTGCAGTTGAAACTGAAATGGTAATGCCTGATGCATCACTTGTTGCAGGATTTGCAGAGTCAACCCTGAAAGGTGTAAAAGAAGGTGAAGTGGTACAGTTAGAAAGGATTGGATTCGCCCGACTGGACCAGAAAGAAGATGGGAAGTTCAGGTTCTACTACGCCCATAAATAAACAAGTCTCTTGGGGATTTAGTTTTTGGGGATTAAGTCACTGGGGATTAAGTCCAGATGAGTAAATCCCTAAAATAAGTAATATGACCTAAAATAAGTAAATATGGCATTAAATAAGTAAATTAGATTAACTCTAATTTTACTTTTTTTATTTTATTTTTTAATTCATTAAACATTATTTTTAACCCATTTAACCACCTATCCATTTTTTCATTTGGGGTGTTGTTTTATAGGTTTATGTGAAGTACGTCACTAAAAAATGGATTAACCTTTTGTGACTGTGATGTTAAGTTTTAATTGTTAATAAAATCATATTTATACACAGTACAAAGAATGAAAATCCCACATTAAATCCATAACAACATAAAATCCCACATTAACTCATAACAACATAAAATCCCACATTAATTCATAAAAACATAAAATCCTTTAAAAAAGGTGGTTTACCAATGGTAACAGAATATTATCATGATACTAGGATGCAAAAACTCTTCCAGGTACTGGAGGAACCTAAATCACTTGATGAAATAGATCTATCCATTGGATTCATGCAGAACCTGATCCTGAAGATCATCAACACCTATGGAAATATAAAAGTACAGCAGATAAACGAAATCACAGGACTTCACATTGACCTGCTGGAGCAATGCCTGAAACCAATGGAAAAGGATGATCTGGTGGTACAGACCGGTGGTGGGTTCCTTTTTGCAAGTGTTGAGTATACCATAAAAAAACAGGGCCACCTGAAAGCAGCCCAGCAAATGGAGGAGAACCCCTACATTGGAATGGCACCGGTGACTTATGATGAGTACTTCAAGATCATGGGGGTCCAGCTCCAGGGACGCTACCCCCTCAAAATACCCCACGAGGTAGTGGAAAGGGCCTTCCATGATGTGGTGGGAATGGCCTACCCCAAAAAGGTCCTCACCGAAGCTGCCATTGGAGGTAAAGGATTCTTCATCTACGGACCACCCGGAACTGGTAAAACATTCCTCACCAGTAAAATGTCGGAGATATTACCACCTATATTAATACCACGCTACATTGAGTTCAGTGGTAACATAATACAGCTACTAGACCCGGATTTCCACCGTATGCGACCGGAACAACCCGGAGACCCCCGCTGGGTGAAGATATACGCACCATTCGTATTCACAGGTTCAGAACTAAGCACGGAAAAGATGGAAACACTCTATGACCCCAACAAGGGAGTCTATGAAACATCACCCATCATAAAGGCCAATGGAGGAGTACTACTCCTGGACGACCTGGGAAGGCAGAAGGAAGACCCCAACGTACTCCTGAACAGGATGATCGTACCATTGGAAAACAAGAAGGATGTGATTTATGTCAAGGGTGCACCGGTAATTGTGCACACCCACTTCATACCTGCCCTGTCCACCAACCTGGAAATAACCATAGTTGATGAAGCCCACCTTCGCCGAGCACCTTTACATGTCTACCTGGAAGTTCCCAGTTCTGATGAGATCGTGGAGGTTTTCAAACGTAACCTGGACTTCTTAAAGGAAGACTATGATGAAGATGTTCTGGATCGCTTCCGAAAAGTTTACATTCCCCAGTTGGAGGGAGGGGAAAGCTTAAAACCCACCTTTGCCCATGCACGTGATATTGCCCAGATAGCCCAGGCCATACGTATCAGGAGGGAAGAAGAAAAAATGACAGTGGAAATACTGGAGGAAGCATTGAACCAGCATATCCTGGTGTCCATGCAGCGTAAATACACTCCAGAACTGTTTGAAAGAATCATAACCCAGGGAACCAAACCACGTTAATACCTATCCCTAGTTTATTTCAATGAAAACCGTACTGTATTATCCATGTTTTATTGCAATGAAAAACTTACCAGTCAACAGCCTGTTTCTTCCCTGAAAACTATAAGTCACCCCATGGATCATACCACTATAAAGGAGATTATCACAATTATAAATTCAGTAAAGATTGAATAAGGCATATTAACGGTCATAGGTTGAGTTATAATTAGTTTAAGAGCTTTTATTGTCTTAATAGTTACGTGGGAAAATCTTTTTAAGCGGCTATTAACAATATAAGAGAGGTTGAAATCACTGACACTTGAGAGGATGATTATATATGACATGCAACATTTTAGTAGGTGGAGGTTGGGGTGATGAAGGTAAGGGTAAGTGTATTACCTACCTTTGTTACCAGGACAAACCGGAGATTATTGCCCGGGCCGGAGTAGGGCCTAATGCAGGCCATTCGGTGGAATTTAACGGAGAAAAATATGGGCTGAGGATGATCCCATCAGGATTTGTCCACACTGGAGCAAGACTCCTCATAGGGGCAGGTGTACTGGTTGACCCTGCGGTCTTCCACCACGAACTGGACTACCTCAACAAATATAAAGTTAAAGAACGCACCTTCGCTGATTATCGCTGTGCCATAATTGAAGAAGAACACAAAGAACAGGATAAAGGCTCAGACCACCTGTACAAAAAGATTGGAAGTACTGGGACTGGCTGCGGACCAGCCAACCGTGACCGGGCGCTGCGAACCATTAAACTGGCTAGTGACATTGAATCCATGGATGGCTTCACCACCGATGTGCCACTGGAAGTTAACACTGCCCTGGATGAAGGACGAGATGTTTTCATTGAAGGATCACAAGGATTCGGATTATCACTTTATTACGGAACCTACCCTTACGTAACCAGTAAGGACACCACTGCATCTTCAGCAGCCGCTGATATTGGTGTGGGACCCACTCGTATTGATGATGTTATTGTTGTTTTCAAATCTTACATAACCCGTGTTGGAGAAGGACCATTCCCATCTGAAATCACCCAGGATGCAGCCGAAGAAATGGACATAGAAGAATACGGAACAGTCACCGGCCGCCGGAGAAGAGTAGGACTCTTTGACATGGATCTCGCCCGTGAATCATGCATGATCAACGGAGCAACCCAGATAGCACTAACCTGTGTGGACCGATTATACCCATCCTGCGAACGAGTAACTGAATATTCGGACCTATCAGGAGAAGTCAAAAAATTTGTGCAAGAAATCCAGGACGAAACCAAAGTACCAGTAACCATAATAAGCACAGGACCGGACCTGACTGATACCATTGACCTACGTGATGAATTAATGTAAAACTCGGGTTAACTCCATAATTGGGGTTAAATCACCCCAAAATACTAATTTTTTATTTTAAATTAGATTTAATTCGTTACTTTATTTAATTTCAATTATTTATTCTCTATTTCAACCAATTCTTTATTATAACTAATAAACTCTATTTTAACTAATCTTACTGGTCCCTACTCAACTGTGATCTACTCATTTACTCGAATGGTTAACTCAATGATTATTTACTCCAGAGTACAAAAATAACAGTATAGATTATAAATTTTAAGAGGTGGACTAGGATGCTGGAGATAACCGTCCATGAAATAAGAGGTCACTGTCCTGTTTACAAAGAGGGTGACTGTATGGTTTTCAGGGATCCAGAAATAGATATGGATAAAACTGATGCCCTCTGTACCCATGCACTATCCACTATCTTGCATTATACCACTATTTTAGAGCATGACTGGATACCACTGAGCTTAGGATTGACTAAAGAAGGTGATGAGGATCATGCTTACCTGCAATGTGTTGATCCAGGAAAACCCTACACCGATGGAGGTACCGTTATCTTCAGATGCAGAAAACTGGAGTAATGATAGATTGTATTTTTAATCTAAAAGAATCACAAATCTAAAAGAAATCTTATCTTTAAATTTAAAAAAATCCCCAATTTAAAAAATTCTACCTTTAAATCCAAAAATCACATCCTTTAATTCAAATTTGGAGGAAGTATGAAAATTTACCTTCTAATTTCAGGTAAGTACGGTAGCAGGGTGGTTAACAATCTGGTTGAACACGGAATGGCCAGTAACATAGTGGGAATGGAAGAATTCCCCCAGGATCTACCGGAGTTCATTGAGGATTTCACCAGTTACATCCCCCAAAATTTACCCCCAGCAGATCTCGTAATTGCAGTGGGACTATCCGGGGATATTAACATGATCGTACCCCATGTAGCCCATGAAACTGGTGCAAAATCCGCTATAATACCGGTGTACGATCCCCAGCAGATGCCCCCAGGACTGCAGAAGGAGATCACAGAATCCGCCCCTCATGTCCGGATCGTTTTCCCCAAACCATTCTGTTCCCTAGAACCGGTTGGTGACGCCCCCATAGACGAGTTCGCCATCAGGTTCGGTAAACCAGTCCTATTTATCAAGTCCGATAGATATATTAAAAAGGTTGAAGTTTTAAGGGGTGCACCCTGTGGATCCACAGATTACATTGCCAAAGGACTGTGGAGCACGCCAGTGGAGGAAGCAGAATTCAATGCCACAGGAAAACTCCACAACTATCCCTGTAATGCCAGCACTGACACTGACCCGGCAGTGGGTGACACCAGCATGCACCTGGCCAGCTATCAGATAAAAGAGGCAGTTAAAAGAGGGCTGGGGTTTGCCAGAAAAACAGCAGTGGTGAACATGGAAGCCTGTGATACCAAAAACTGTCAGGAAGAATGCATTAAAAGCTGCCCCCAGGTACTAATCGGACTGGACACCATAACCCTCAACCAGGATCAGAAGGCAGTAATTGACCCAGCCACCTGCGGATACTGTGAAATATGCATAAAAGAATGCCCACTGGATGCCATTGAAATAAAAAGTGGACGGTTTGAACTGGGGGATGATTAATATACTGGGGATGATTAATCTAATTTTTTGGTACTGTCACCAAACTGTTCATGACAACTATTACCAAACCCTTCGTAACAAAAAAACCAAACTGATCCAGATAATATTACCAAACCATTCATAACAAAATACCAAACTGTTCGTGACAAGTATTATATTGATTCAAATGAAAATATGGATTCAAACAGAATAATTCAAGCAGGTGATATAATGGACAATAAAGAAAAGGTAATTAAAGCTTTCCAGGACTCTGAAGAACCTTTAAACGCTACTAAAGTCAGTCAAATGTCTGGTGTGGAGAAAAAAGAAGTTGACAAGATCATGAAAGAACTTAAAAAAGATGAAACTATTTATTCTCCTAAAAGGTGCTACTGGACCATAAAGGAATAGAATAGAACAATTGCAGGGGATATAAGTTTTTTAAGGAATATAAGTTTTTTAACTTTTTGACATACTTTTTTTTAAATGGGTTTGTAATTGAATCTGGGGTTTTGGGCTATAAAGTAGATTTGCATATATGGTGTGTTTTTTCTCTGGGGTGTGGGTAAATATTGATCACCTTCACGACTCACTATTACCTCTTTATCAGTTACAATGATTTCTTTTATATCCCCACCAACGGAAAATTGAAGGCCATTATCAAACGTCACGGATTTAGCTTTGATTCCCATTAAAAAGGAAATTACTGGGATTATAATGTTATTGATCTCATATCTTGGGTAAACAAAACATTTAAGCTCTGGTTTTTCTAAGATCTTGCCTATTTTTAATCCTGGATTTTTACGGAAAGTATAGGCAATAGTTTCGGTGATAATATTATCTGTAACTAGAATTTCAGTAATCTCACCTTTCTTAACTGGTACCATACCTGGAACAGTTTTCACCCCTCCGTCTAAGTTATCTAAGGTAATAGTTGAGCCGTTTGTCATGTGCATTATTATCCAGTTTACTTTATATTCCATAGTACCAATCATTCAAATTACTCCATTGATTTAAGACTGTAATTAAGTAATTTAAGACTGTAATTAAGTAAGCAATTACCTATATTAATACTTTTTAGAATGAATATAAGCAATAATCATTTTGAAATAGAATATAAATATCATAAACAATTTTTATTAATTAGTAACTCAAAAATTTCTCATGCAATTCTTTCAGGATAATATCAACTAATTTATTAAGGACTTTTAATTAAGAAATAGTTACTGATAGGTGTTCTTTTAACTGGTTGTGTTTTTTAACTAAAATAGGCAGAGAGGAGTATTAATGAAACTTTACATCATAAGTTCAGGGAAGTATGGCAGTCGCATTGTTAACAGTCTGGCAGAACAGGGACTGGCCAGTAGCATGGTGGGGTTAGAAGAAATTCCGGATGACCTTCCGGAGTTCATTGATGACTTTGAACAATACGTACCCAAATCCATTCCCACTGCGGATCTCATCCTGGCAGTGGGACTCTACGGTGATGTTAACATGGTCGTACCCATCATCGCCCGTAAAAGCGGTGCCAAATCAGTGATCATACCCATCCACGACCCGACACAGGTACCACCGGGTCTGCAACGGGAAATTGAAGAATCTGCCCCTGAAGTTAAGATCGTATTCCCCAAACCATTCTGTTCCCTGGAACCAGTTGGAGATACCTACATTGACAAATTCGCCCGCGAGTTCGGTAAACCAAAAATGGAAATAGATGCAGATGGCCTTATCAAGAAGGTGAAGGTTCTCAGAACTGCTCCCTGTGGCAGCACCCATTACATTGCCCAGAACATTGAAGGTATACCCAGTGAAGAAGCAGAACTGGAAGCAGGTAACAAATTACACAACTATCCCTGCAATGCCAGTATGACCACTGATCCAGTGGTGGGAGACACCATGCTCCACCTGGCAGGATACCAGGTTAAAGAAGCAGTCCGCAGGGCCCTGGGCTTTGCAATGAAATCAGCAGTGGTGGATCATGAAACCTGTGAAGCAGATGAATGCCAGCACGAGTGTATTAAACACTGCCCACAGGTACAGATCGGACTGGACACAGTCACCTTAAATGAGAATGAACAGGCAGTAATTGACCCGGCCAGCTGTGGCTGCTGTGAAATATGCATACAGGAATGTCCCTATGGATCCATAGAAATGGAAGAAAAGAAATTCATAGTGGAGTAAAAAACTCCCGTATTTTAACTTTATGCTACAATTAACTAATCTATAGTCAATTAATGTTAGTTTATAGCCAATTTATGCTAGTCTATAACAATTATGCTAAATTAACTAATTTAAAATCTAATTAACTAATCTAAAAATTAATTTATAATCAATTTATACTAAATAAACATCAGTTATGCTAAAATAAAATGAGTGATAAGTCCTAGAGAGTGATATTGATGCAAGGTAAAGTAATTTTCATAGGAGCAGGACCCGGAGACCCGGAACTACTAACCATCAAAGGTGCCAGAGTCATTGCTGAGGCAGATGTGATCATCTACGCCGGGTCCCTGGTAAACCCCGAGGTCTTATCTGGAGCCAAAGAAGGTGCAGACATCTACAACAGTGCCCAGATGAACCTGGATGAAATCGTCCAAATGATGGAGAAAGCTTCCAATGAAGGGAAGCTGGTTGCCCGGGTGCACACAGGTGACCCGGCTATCTACGGTGCCATTGCTGAACAGATACAGTACCTTAAAGCTAAAAACATTTCATATAAGGTCATCCCTGGTGTGAGCTCACTGTTTGCATCTGCAGCAGCCTTAGAAGCAGAATTAACTCAACCTGAGGTTTCCCAGACTGTTATAATCACGCGTCCTTCTGGCCGCACACCAAAACCAGAAAGGGAGGCTATTTTCCGCCTGGCAGAACACCAGGCCACCATGTGCATATTCCTGGGAGTGCATATGATCGGTAAAGTAGTATCAGAACTTCTGACCTTTTACGACCCGGGGACTCCGGTGGCAGTGGTGCAGAAGGCCAGTTGGGAAGATGAAAAAATAGTCAGAGGAACACTGGAGGACATAGTCGACCAGGTGCAGGATGCAGGAATCACCAAGACCGCTCTTATTGTAGTGGGGGATGTGCTTGGTACAGGTGCAGTGACTCCATCCAAACTATATGATGCCCACTTCACACATGAGTACAGGAAGGGTGAAGGAGAATAGTAAGTGGGGATTATCCTTTAATTAAAAACAACTATCCTTTTAGATTAGGTGTGTTTAAAGATTCTTCAATAAGTCTTTTTTATTTTAAATTTATATTTCCATTTTTAAAATCTAAAAATAAGTTCCTTAATTTTGGAAATCTAAAAATAATTAGATACAGGAAAAAAATACTGTAATTCAAAAAAATTCTTAAATTAGTGTCTATTTCCCCATTGCTCTCCATATCATCCGGGATACACTGTGTAAGATCAGTCCGGTGAAGGCAATGAAGGTTCCTAAAATAGTGATTAGCGCTGCCAGGGTGGTGGGGAATAATGTAGTCATCTGGCCCCCCAAATACTCGCCAAAGAATTTCAGACCCAGTAATATTCCTACTATCATTAGAATAAGTCCCGGAATGGTGAAATAGTATAATGGACGGTTGAATTCCATGTCCTGCAAGATTTGCACAAGCACACTCACTCCGTGGCTTAATGGATTCTTCTTATGGTGAGAATCTTCCCCATAAGTGGCGGATATTTCCACTTCTTGAATTCTCAAACCTGCCTTAGAAGCTTCAATGAGCATTTCACTTTCAATGGTGTAATCAGTACTGTGGAATCGGAATATTGGTATGGTATGACCGGCGAAGGCCCGGAAACCACTCTGGCTGTCAGTTACATCCATTTTTCCACTGATGTTAGTGGCAGTGTCCAGCACATTCTGCCCCACACGTCGGTAAGCAGGGGTTTCCTTCCCATTACCGTTTAAGTAGCGACTACCATTTACCACATCAGCCTCATCATTGAGTATAGGTTCTAAAAGTCGGGGTATTTCCTGGGGTTCGTGTTGGCCATCAGAGTCCAGGGTGACTATGATATCAGCATCTTTAGCTGCCTTGAAACCAGTCTTGAGTGCTGCCCCCTTTCCCTGATTCTGGGGGTGGACCATCACTTTAGCTCCTGCTAACTTGGCTATCTCAGCAGTTCTGTCCTGGCTCCCATCATCCACAACGATAACCCGTAGTACATGTTGGCGTGTTCCCAGCACCACGCTGCCTATGGTTTTTTCTTCATTGTAAGCGGGTATGATGGCTGTGATTTTTATTAATACTCCTCCTAATGCCTTAGTAATCTTGTATTGTGATAACAATATATTTAATTCTTGTTTATATTCACTGACCTTAAATTGTGGCGTTAACATTATTATAAGTTATGATATTATATTTTAACAAGTTAAAAGTATATTTTATTATCCTCAACTTCTCTTAATATAATAATTAAATCATTTTATCTATAAATCCTTATCTGCAAATACTAATAGATTTTAACTCAGTTTTTTATTTCTTTTTTTTATTTTAATCAATATGAGTGTTTAATTAGTTTAATGGGTTTGTTTCTAATTAGACATGTTGTTAGTTGTTGAAACTTATAAAACTTCTCATTTTTATTGCTAGAAACAGGATGTTCAATCTAATAATAGTTACAGTTATATATCAATAGCAATAAAATCTTCATATCATTTTTTAAGGGATTGTTAATGAGAGTTCCAAGTTAAGTGGAAACTTTCTTGAAATCCATTATTCAACTAAAACTATTCAACATGTTAAATTCACAAGTAACTGAGGAGTAATGAACTTGAAGATCACCGAAATGGTTAATGAAAAACGTTTCCAGATGGGATTACCCACCAATTATGTTATAACACTTATTATTTACCTTTTGGCCCTGATTGGAGCAGAACTCTTAACCACCTATGTAAATAAGACATGGGGATTAGCTGCACATACTATCATTCTTTTTGCACTTCTGGTGAATGCAGCCATGGTGGAATCAACTGATTTTTCCAACCTGCTCCGCAGCATGATGCCCATACCAATCATACGCATTGTGGGACTTTCCATACCCATGATGCAGATAAAACCACTCTACTGGTTCCCTATTGTTGCCATACCCCTTTTTGCAGCATCTGTAGCTATCATGCGCAGTCAGAATCTTTCCATGAAGGATGTGGGATTGGTTCTGGGGAATGTTAAAGTTCAACTTCTCATTGCCTCCACTGGACTATTCACCGGTATTATAGAGTTTTTCATCCTCAGACCGGATCCACTGATCTCCCAGTTCACTCCAATGCTTATTATTGGAGCTTTCTTTATACTCCTGATATCCACTGGTCTGGCAGAGGAATTACTCTTCAGGGGTATCCTGCAAAACAATGTTACCAACCTGTTTGGAGCGGTATTCGGTCTTTTTTACACATCCCTGGTGTTCACCACCATGCACATAGGCTGGATCTACTTTGCGGATTTAGTCTTCGTGTTCTGTGTAGCGCTGTTCTATGGTGTCTGTCTTATTAAAACCAAATCCATCTTTGGTATAACCGTTGCCCACGGAATCTCCAATTCCATGCTTTTTTTGGTGATGCCCTTTGTGAATTTAGCTGCCTTTGGGATACATTAATAGGCAGGAATAATGCCACTCTGGATAATGCCACTAATATTAAAATTAAAATTCTAATACCTGAAGGACTGGAATTTGTCAATGTCAGTGTCCCATCAGGGATACTGCTATTATGATGCAGCAACTAGAATACATTATCTTGGAATTTGAACGGTTAAGAAGCTCCTTAATATCCTGTAAGAGCATTGGAAAATGGTCAATACATCATAGGCCTATAATAATCAGTTGGAAAATGGTCAATACATAATAAGGCCTATAATAATCAATCTACCTCTTAAGGACAGGCGATATGTAAGTTCATTTTATATCAACAATGTATTCGATATAGATAGATTTTTTTTGAAAATATATGATTTATGAACTTAATTTCTTACTTAAATGACCTTATTTCAGGCTTTCAATCCAGTATGAAAAAGCAGGGTAAACAGTTTCAAAACCACTTAAACTCTAAAAATTTTAGAATATGAAATTTTATATCTGAACATTCCCTAAAAAAAGAGTTTTTATTTTAATTGCCCCATCACTCCCTTGCCTATCACCTGATTTACTAAATTATGTTTGAAATCGATAGGCTATTTAAAAAAATAGAATCTTACCTTATTAAACTGGCAGGTTCGTTTACAAGTGTAAATATCCTGCTACTGATGATTAAGTATGATTCCAATGATAGGGGAATAATTTAAGATTTCCATTGAACCTTGCTGGGGCTGTCATTTGAATATGGATCTTTAGGATCCAATTATAAAATATCAAATTATAAAATCTTTGGAAAATAAAAAATGGGAATCTACAAAGAGTCTAAAGGTAGTATGTTTTCTGAACACTCTTTGCAGTGGATCTTTGATTGTTAGGATAGTAAATGAAATCACTAACTCCAAGGATACGGAAACCATCTCGTTTTAAAGTATATGTACCTTCCCAATCAGTCATTACCCCATCAATAGTATAATTACCAGTAAATGTCTTGCCATCGTTCTGGAAGTAGGTAATGCCGGTCCATGCTGCACATGTCAGGTTCATATGCCCCTTGAAAGTGGTGTTGAACATGGCGCCCTTAACATCTTTGTTTAAGAGGGCGTAAATAGTTCCAGGGGTGACCTTGATCTCATCGATTCTCCCTGTACCTTTGAGTCCATCTGCAGTGTAGTCCAGGGGACTTTCAGATTTCTCTGCACCTGAAAGTTTTAAAAGAAAGTTGAAGTCCTTTCCTTTACCGTTGATCTTGTAAAACCCTCCTAAAGATGCTGAGTTGGGGTCTGAGATATTGGCGGGAGGTATCCATACTTTGGCGGTGTAGTTATATGGGATCTGGTCAAAAATATATCCGCTGATGGTTCCTTGTGTTATTTCAAGTGCAGCTATGGTGGAAAAGCTAACTAGTAGTACTACTACTAAGATTGTGATCTTCTGGTTCATTTTATCAAATAGATATGTTTATTTGGAGACTAAAATTTCTGAAAATAAAAAGAAATTAAAATAAAAAAAAGTAGGTGGTTTTTAGACAATACTTGAAATCGCCCGGCACAGTTCAGGAGCTCTAGTGACAGTGATGGTCACTTTTCCATTTTCATCAACGAATATGAGTTCTTCTTCATATAGTGGTTCCTGTTCTGCAGTGTCGTAAGGAGTTATTTTCGCTAGTTCCTCTGGACTGAATGCCACGAAGATGGTAGTGTCATTGATTTTTGAATCGAGTAGATATATTGTCAGGGGATTGTAAGTCACATTGGTTGTTTTGTCATCAGCGCCTGGTTTTAATGTGTTAGACCATCCCTGGAATGTTAAGTTAACATTTCCCTGTGAACCAACATTGGTGGTGTTGAAAAGTCCTTTCCAAGATTGGAATCTGATGGTTGTATTTGCAGGTAATTTTTCATTTCCATATCCCAGTAACTGTGAGAGATCAATGGTAGCATTTCCATTAGGCTTTACGTATACGTCGGAGTAAAATGTTGCATTAGTACCGTTTTTAAAGGTAACATTTCCCACTAATTCCACTTGTAACCAAGTATCATTATTATTATTGTATAATGCTACTTTGGTGCTTTTCTCGTTTATTGCATTAACATTGGTAGTATTATTGGAGTTATTGTTGGAACATCCGGATACAGCCACAACCACTATGACTACTGCCAGGATTGCCAATAATCCTAAATTTTTTCTCATTTTAGACCACTCCTAGATTATGGTAACAACTTTGTAGGTTACTACTGCACCGAATACGAAAAGTAATGGCAGTATAGCTACATTGGAGCTGTTAATAAAAGTGTTAATTTTACTATTTTTGTGGGCCTCGGAGCTTAAAATCTCCTTCAGGGCCAAAAACGCGATAAGAGCCACCACAGCAATTAAACTGTAGCCTAAAATGTCCGCTGAAGTTACCGCAGTTGTTGCGGCAGTGGCAGCTGTTGCGGACGTGGCTGCAGTTGTGGTGGTTGTAGTAGTCGTGGTTGTGGTTACTGTTGATATCATGATTATACCTTCTTTTTATTCTAATATATATTTTTTTCCTTTTTAGGGCAATATACTGTCATAATCACAATTTTATAAGTCCATGTGGATGTACTACATGTTCTTTGTGATTAACATATACTGTTATTATTTTTTTTACCATAAATAAGCTTTACTAAATAATTCTTTAGTGATTATGTTCACGAAAGGGTAATTTATTTTACCTTTAGTATAATGGTGCCTTTATTTAATTACAAAAGGGAATTTTAGAATCCCCTATTTTTTATCTCACATTCAGCCACAAGTGTAATGACCGATAAGCTGTCTCGTTGTCAGGTAATTTGTAGAGCAGGAACTCCAGCTTCTTCTGACCGGTGGATCCGGCGGTGAAAGTGTAGGGTATCTCCACCTTCTGTCCATTGGTTAAAGTCATTGTCTGGTTTTTAAGTATGGTACCATTAATCTTCACCACCAGAAGATAATCCGTGGTGGCGTACTCATGATTCACCACACCAATAATCATACTACCGTTCTGGCCGGTGGTGAGGTTGGTTGGATAGTTACTGGCTGTACCATTTGGTCCTAAAATGTAGAACTCGGTGAATTTCTCACCCTGTTTAGGTTTGACGATGATGTAAACCGTGGTGGAAATGGCCAGGATTATAGTGATGATCAGAATGATGGATAATATCCTCTCTGTTTTTGACTCTCCCTTGAATGAACCTTTAATTCCTTTAACAAACTGACCGAAGGGCACAAAGAAGCGTTCTTCCTCTGCTAATTTTCTCCGTCTTAAAAAGGCGATTACACACATGGCCATGGTGAAGATGGTGAGACTGATTAGTATGGGATCCAGACGGATGCCCCATGGTGTGTAATTAAGTGCCAGGCCAATGAGGGGAGTTACTGCAATACTCAAACCAAAACTCAAAGCTGCCCGTTCAATACCATCCAGATCACCCCATTTGGGGAAAAGAGCTGTGATTAAAGAATAACCTGGAATGAATAAAACCAGCAAGATTCCCATGATGGTCCTGATGAAGGTTTTATTCAGTGGTGGTATAAGTACAAAGGCCACAGTGAGAAGGGTGATGGCTGCCACCAGGATGATGTCCATATAATAATTACGGGGCTTAAAAGATGGAGGTGTTTTTTTAATGTCACCATGAGCAATAATTCCACTTTTATCTGTTGTCAGTGGTGTGCTAATGGATTGTAGTTTTTTGAGGGTCTCTTCCTTCTCCGTCTGGGAAGGAGTTAACTCTTCTGATTTAGCAGGTTCTTTTTCAGGAGTTTCTTCTGGTTTTTCAACTTCTTCTGTTCCTTGTGGTTCTTCAGTTTCCTCAGGTTCTTTCCATGGTTCAGGTTCTTCTTCATGGTCTTGGAAAGTTTCTTCCTCTTCTTCAAAGACTTCCTCATGGTCTGGGGAAATCTCTTCCATATGGTCTGCTGGAACCTTTTCAGCACGGTCCTGTCCTGTGCGCCACTTCCTGAGGAATGCCCCTGCCACCATGATTATGGAGGCCACGAACATTATCTTCACTAGGTACTTGGGTACAGATGGTAGTAGGCCCATGTTCCATGCCAGGAAAGATAAGATGAAGAGTATAACGGCAATAATTATGCTGGCCAGCATGAGATTCCTTGAACTTACCCTGGATTTATCTGGGAAGATGATAGTTAGTCCAGTGTAACCTAAGATAAACAGGAGTAAAATAAAGAATACAATAGAGGTGGTGGTGGTTTTCAGGGGATTGAAATAAAGGAATAATAGTGAAATCCCACTTAAAAAGAGGATCATCACCAGATCCCAGTTTCTAAAACTAGACTTCTGGGGGGATGATTCCTCAGTCCAAACTGGTTTGTCCATCTCCGCCTCGTAATCAGTGGGGAATGTTTTCATTGGTTGTTCTACTCTAAGGGGAACACCTTTGGGTTGTTCAGGGGAGGGATGATCTTCCTCATCATGACCATATTCATGGTCTTCTGGGACGTGTTTATCTTCACTAGGAGGGAGTTCATCTTCATCTAAATGATATTTATCCTTAATCCTCTCATACTGGAGTGGTTTTTCCTTTTTCAAATCCTGATATTTTTGAGGTTCTATTTCCCGTTCTTCTTCCTCAAGTTCTTCCTTTATTACTTCTTTTTCAGGTTCTTCATAGGTTTCTTTCCCTAAATCTTCATGATAGAATTCTTCTTCATCAGTATCCTCTTCGTAATATTCCTCTTCAATATATTCCTCATCACCTTCGTAGTGATCTTCATATTCATCTGATTTAGCCTCTGCTTTCTGCCTCATCAATGTTGCACGCTGGATGGATTCCTCCAATGTGAGCTGCGCATCTTTACGGAGAGGTTCCATTTTATCTTTTGACCCTCTCCGTCGGGTCATGGCCACCAGAGAGAACAGGATAGTCAGAATGAGGAGTATCTGATTGAGGGTCCCGGTGAAGGCACTCAATTTAAGACTGGTGAATATTAGTGGTAAAAACAGGATGAAAAAGACTCCCAAAACAAAGCCCAGACCTGCACGTATTGTCCATCTCATTTTCTCATCACTGGGCCAGATAGCAGTTATAAGTGCATATCCTGGTAGAATTAAGACTAAAATAGTTGGTAATAAGGATAAGGGATATCCTTTAAGCAGCTTCAGCCAGCTCATTAATAGAACTGCTCCACTGAGGATGATAATCAGTAAAAGGTCTTTCTGTGATGAGAGTTTCATAAACTGTTGTTAGGATGAAGAGGTATAAAATACTTAGGGCGGATTGGAGGATTAACCTGATTTTAAGAAACAATAAATTTTTCTCTGATTATTAAAATCTACTTTCTTAAGTAAAAAATAGATTATTTCAGGACAGAGTTATAATAAATTTCTTTTGACGGTATGAATATTAATAATATTAGATTGTAAGATATTTATCAGGACAACAAATAAATTTTATCTATTATCATTAGGAGAATATTAAATATGTTCCGCTATAAAGCATTTGGACTGGAAATTTCATCAGAAATTGAACTGCCGGGAATGATAGAAGGTAATGAACTTATGGAAGGTTCAAGTAATCCTGATGTGAAGATCATCCTGGGAGAGGTAGACCCTTCCAGGGTAACCGGGGTAGAGGTGGAGGGAACCAATTACCTGGTTAAGGGGTCTGATGTGTATTTATGGTGGGATGATATTGGGAAGGTTCGGATCAGTGATGGGAAGCAGGTGACTGTGGAGCCCATTGCAGATCTGGATGGTTCTGATGAACTCAATTTAATCCCATTTCTACTGGGACCGGTGATGTCCCTCATGCTTCACCAGCGAGGTTTTTTAGTCCTGCACGGCAGTGCAGTTAATATTGGTCCTGGGGCAGTGGCCTTCCTGGGATTCCGTGGCAATGGTAAGTCCACCACTGCCATCCACCTCTACGTGGATGGATATCCTCTGGTGGCAGATGACATCCTGGCTATAAAGTTTAATAGTGAAGGATTACCTGTGGTTTATCCAGGTTATCCCCATGTGCGTTTATCAGATGAAGCTTATAACCAGGTTAAGGAACACACCGATATTCTAACTCCCATAAGGACCCTGGCTGAGAAGGTGTTCTGTGATGCGTCACACGGGTTTTCCCCGGAACCAGTAAACCTGGAGAGGATCTACGTTATTGAGAAGATTCTGCAGGATACTGTTGAAACTATGGCTGAAAATAACAATGGTGATGATGATACAAAGGCTGAA